>NZ_JBHUOR010000143.1:0-128296 GCF_042686175.1 Kurthia populi
TTGATCAACAATCGACCAAGAAAGTGCCTCAACTGGAATACCACACAGGATGCATTTGAATGTGAAGTGGTGCAGTTAATTTGACAATCTATCATATAAAAAAACACGCTCCAATTGGAACGTGTTTCATCGTTATTATTATAGTGCTGCTACTTGTTTTTGTGCTACAGGTACGCTCCAGTCCAATGTATCAAGGAATTCAACCGTATCTTGGAATACTTTTTCGCGCTCTTTTCCTAGTGTAATAATGTGACCTGAATTTTGGTACCAGATTAATTCTTTGTCATCTGTTTCAACGGTATCGTAAATAAATGGTGCACTTTGTTGGTATAAGTCATCATCTAATTTACCTTGTAATACAAGTGTTGGTGTATGAATATCTTCAATTTCATCACTTGTATGAGCAATCATTTTTTGTACTTCCGTTAAGGCATGACGATCCATCATTTCTAAATCATCTAATTCCATTTGAACTTGTGCTTCTGGTTTACCTTCTAAGCGTTTGTAAACTTCCGCATATTTATAAAGACGTTCAAATAGTCCTTCTTTTGAACGACGTTTGATAGGAGCACACATTGCGACAACACCCTTTACCGGGAATTCTGCTCCGACTTTCAATGTAAATACGCCACCAAGAGAAATTCCTGCTACAGCAATTTCATCATAGCCTAAGTCTTTAAGGTGCATGTAACCGCGTGTTACGTCTTCCCACCAATACTTAGCGCCATAGTTTAAAATTTCCTCTGGATCGACACCGTGACCACGATACATTGGTGCATGGCATGTATAGCCGCGTTTATTTAAAAATTGGCCAAGTTTTTTCACGTCTTTTGTACTTCCAGTAAAGCCATGTAATAATAGTACGGCGCGTTTGCCACCTTCTAATGTAAATGGTTGAGGTGCTAGTAGTTTCATGTAAAACGTCTCCTTTATATTAATCCATTTAATATGTCAATTGTTTATAGTTATAAATAAGTTTTTTTATGAATAAGTTGCACAAATTTTGTACACAACTTGAAGCTACATACACTCTAACACCTTTCTTCAATAATGTACACTATATAAACCTTAAATTACTTATGCGTTTTTGTAATGATTATGATACCTTCAAGCATAAGCAAAATCCCGTCATATCAAGGGTTCGTGAAGTTCTTCACAACCTTTCTCCGTTGTCTATATTTTCTGTAAATTCATCTATATCATTTTGAGATGAAACCCTTCTAATATGTTAATTCGGCGTTTTTTATCGCTAATTACGACGTATTTTCCTATTTACTACAAGACTTTTTGCGTTCTTATAGGAGGGAGTTTATGATTAGAGGAGGGGGCTTGTCGTATGCAAAAAGAAAAGAAACAACTATTATTCGCGATTGGTGGCATCGTTGCTACAGGTGCTATTACGACCATCGCTTTATCCAAGTCAGATAAATTATATGAAGCGCAATTTAAAAAACAAGCGGATGCAAACGTTCGTCATAATATCGATGAAATCCGCGCACGCTTAAACCAGCTTGAACAAGAATTTGATAATTAATCATTCATAGAAAAAGCCGAAATTGCAGGACGCAATTTCGGCTTTTTTCCTTATACATATAAATAAATGCACACATACATCGCAAAACTCCCAAATAATACGAGCACATGCCATACCGTATGACTAAATAGTAATTTTGTTTCCTTGAAGAAATATACACCACTCATGAAAAATGCCGCGCTCAGAAGAAGCCAAAACATCCCTGGCCAGCCGATATGATGGAAAATCGGAATAATCGCAAGCATCATCAACCATCCAAGTGCTACGTATAACTGGATAGAAATACGCTGAATCTTTTTATAATAAAATAATTTTAAGATAATCCCAGCTGTGCCTAACACACATACGATGCTAAAGATGACAATTCCTAGCGTTCCGCCAACTGCAATCAGCATCATCGGCGCATATGTTCCGATGATCAGCATATAGATGGCGGAGTGGTCAAGTTTACGATACAGTTCGCGCCATTTTGAATACGATGCATGAAAAATCGTTGATGTAGCAAATGATAGCATCATCGATAGCATAAAAATACTATAGCTAATCCATTCTATCTTTGTATTCGCTTGTTTTAATAAGAAATACGCCATCGGTAGCGTAATGATAAGTGCGACCGCGTGGGAATAAGCATTCCATAGTTTTTCAGCTACCTGCTGTTCACGGGTTTTCTTTTTGACTCGTTCTAAAAACGTCGTCACCACATCCTTTGTTATTGTTGAAACCGATTTTCTACTTTTAATTTTTTTGCACGTTGATTAATGTGCGCAGCAAACACCTCATATGCAGCGGTTTGCTGGTTTCGTGCATGACGATACAGTTGCGTCGCTAAAAGAGCATCTTCTTGCTGCTTTAATAACGCGCGCGTATAGCCCCACTCCTTATTTAAAAATGTATTACGTGCTTGTAAATATGTGATAAAATAACGCACTAGCTCCTGATTCGCTGGCTCTTCTATCGATGCATAATACGTCTCCATTTCCATAAGTTCTTTGCCTAACTGTTCATGAAATTCACGAATTGCCAAAACAAGTTCATTCGGTAGCTCATTTGTTTCCACTACCCGCGCCCTGCTTTCTTCATCTAGATAACGCGCATATAGCTCATTTTGCTTTGTAATGGAAAAATCCACATAGCTTCTCCATAACCTTCCTTCTAGTTGTTTAAACGATTCTTTTATATCATCTGTTTTTTTTAGTGGCAAAGATGATTGCATGGCAAAAAAAAGAACAACTGCAACGACAATCACTCCGATTACTATACCGACCATATGCCTCAACTCCACTACGATATCATACTCTTTAACACTCTTTCTTATTTTACCGTTGAATTCGCATTTCGACTACCTTTCGATGCATTAATTTTCGCAAATATGCCATTTATCAGTCAATTTATCGCTTTCAATACTATAACAGCTAAAACTGTTATACAATAGTATTATTATTCGTCTAGGGGGACTTACATATGAAAGTATCAACAACACGTTTAGAAAAAGAAGATGCCAAAATTATTTACCAAGAGACGGCTGGTTTAGCGATTATTACGATTCGTCGTCCACAAGCTAAAAATGCATTAACAGCAAATATGTGGCAGCAGCTTCGCAGTATTGCACTGCAAACGTTAGAAAATCCAAAAAATAAAGTATTAATTATTCGTGGCTATGGCGAAAGCTTTACTGCGGGTTCAGATATTAAAGAATTTAATGCGATTTCCCTTGAAAAAGCGGAAGCGGCATTTGTCGATATGGAACGTACGATTTCAACAATCGAGCGTTTACCAATCCCAACGATTGCCGTTATTAATGGCCCTGCCATGGGTGCTGGCTTAGAACTTGCACTTGCTTGCGACTTGCGCATTGGCTCTGATAAGGCGAAGCTTGGCATTCCTGTCGGTAAATTAGGCATTACATTAAATAATCAATTCGCACAGCGTCTCGTAAGTCTTGTTGGCCCAAGTATGGCAAAGGACCTTGTATATACAGGGCGTATGTTAAAAGCCGATGATGCTTACCGCGTTGGTATGCTGAACTATATTGCGAGTGATGATCAGTTGGATCGTTATGCGATTCGCATGGGGAAATTAGTGGCATCAATGTCACCAGCCTCACTACTTGCTGTTAAAACATCGGTACAAGAATGTATCGATTCTGTACCGAATTTATGGAATGGCTCGACACCATTTGTTGGTTCGGATTTTACCGAGGGCGTGCAAGCCTTCGTTGAAAAACGTCCTGCCCAGTTTAAACGTCGCATTTAATTACACCAAAAAGAAGAACACTTTCAAGGAGTATAAATCTTTGGAGGTGTTTTTTAGTGGGCAAAAACACGCGTATTTATACGAAACAAAATTAAAAGTCCTTAATTTGGAGTCGTAAAAAATAGCGTTGAAGGACATGATGATTAAAATTTACCAATAGATGCAGTGGTACGAAGACGGGGAAATATCATCTAAAGAGCGGTTAGATGAAGTGACAACGCATAAGTAGTAGCAGTTAAACAAAAAAGGCGTTATCATGAGCATGGCCAGTAAAGGTACGCTCGCTGATAACGCCAGTATAAAGTGTGAAACGTTCTATCGTAACTAGTTACAATAATAATACGCGCTTTTTGGCAAAGTGGAACGCCAGTTGACTACAAAAAAAGATGTGAAACAAGAATTTGACGGCGACTCCTAGGGGAATAGCATGAGCGGAAGACCCCGCAGTGAGCTTGCGAGCGAGGCGGCTTCCGCCATGCCCCAGGAAAGCGTCCGTCAAATTCTATTGAAGAATATTGGCCTTTTCTTTGTCTCACTTTTGAGGCTCAGTTCCGGGCGCAATGCCTTCTTTTCTTATGCTGTTCTTTTCAGCTAGATCAATTTTATTGTCTTAGCCGTTTATTTGTATCACACACTTGCGTGATTTAATCGTTATTGTTATCTAGACGCGCTTTTTTCGCATCAATTACTTGTTGTGGTGTTACATCGTCCCCGTTTGGGTCAATAACTTTTACATTCGTAATAATGCCATGCGCTTGTGCACGAAACTGTTCTAAATATTGTTTACGAAGGATGATTTGTTCAGCGCTTTCTGCGGCTGTTAACATGCCTTCTTTTTGTTTTTTTGCTAATTCATTAATACGTGGTAAGATTTGAATCATGTTGCCACCTCTTCCAATTAAACTAACATCTAACACACTTGAATTTTATCTGTAATTCAAGATACTTGATGTTGATATAAATATACCTCATAGGGGTTTAAAAGACAAGTATTTTGTTTCAACAAAAAAGAGGCTGGGACAAAACACGTCATGTTTCTTTTTTAGCGTTCGCAACGAAAAACCGAAACCACGCTACAGCGCGATTCCGGTTTTTCTTATGCTCATATGAACGGTTGTTTTTATACATATGTCAAAGCCTCTTTCACTTATTATGACAATGGCTTCACTAAATTAAACCACTGCTCACCACCATGTGTTGACGATGAAGCACCTTCATTCACATAGCCTTGTTTTTCATAATAACCAATTAAACGTGCTAAACATGTAAGCGATACACTTTCACGCGCTGCCTCACGCGCAACCGCTTCGATATGCGTCAGTAGCTGGGATCCATAACCTCTACTACGATACGCAGGGTCCACCGCAATACTTAACACACTTTGATGCCCACCTATTGGCTGATTGGCTTGTAATGTTTCAAATTGATCATCTGTTATGTAGCGCTTTGTCATGACATTGCCAACGACAAAGGCACGCACATCCCCCTGCTCCTCTACTACAAAAAAGGTATCGCTGATTTTTTCAATACGCTCCTTCATCGCTGCTTCTGTTGCAGCCTCCGCTTCAGAAAATCCCGCACGTTCGATGTCCATAATACGCGCTAAATCATCTATATTTGCTTTTCGAATCATTTGACGCTCCCCTTTCCTCTACAAATTCATTCCTCTACAAATTCAATGTCGACCACTTTCATCGCTAATGTTCCAAACTGTAAATCATATAGCTGACTAAAGCATTCAATTAATGTTTTTTGTGCTTCTTCAATCGCATTCGGTGTCGTCATTAGTTCCATTTGTGACGACATTTTCAAGACAACTTGTACTTCGAGCGCTGGTAGTGGTAATAATTTAAATTGCATCTTTTTCACCGTTAAGCGTTTCTTTTGCTCAATAACTTCCTTAAAGGCTTCCATCATATCCTTTGTTGAGATTTGTGTGAAGTCGTCGTGGAAATCTGGATGCACAATCGTTGTTTCCCCAATTTTTTCACGTTTCGGTGAAAAGATTTCTGCACCTCGACGCATTAAACGTTTAAAAAAGTTTTGTTCAATTTGTTGCATTGGTAATGGCATCGTATGCTGGCCTTCATTTTTACGCATAAAACGCGCCAGCTTGATTTCCGCTTCCGAATTAATATCTTCTATATAAATTCGCTGCTGAATCGTTAGGTGTAAGCGCTCAGCAATTTTTGATGTCATATTATCCGATGTGCCAATAATCATTAAAGATTCGATATGTTCCTCATCAATAGCCTCGCATAATTCATCGCGGTGGGCATCATCTGAAATAATCGCACGGCGTACAGCCTTTAGGGCACTTTTTTCAAATTTAGCCGACGTACCCGCACGTTTTTTGCCATTCATAATGAGCAGACCATCATCAATAATAGCATCAATACGATGACTATAAGCATACGCTAATGCGGCCGTACTTTTCCCCGTACCACTCGCACCGCTTAGTGAAATAATGTTCATGCCTGTCCTCCTAAAACGTAACGCTCAAGTGCATAAGCCACACCATTTTCAGCATTTGATTTTGTAATAAAGACCGCTAATTCCTTCACCTCAGACACCGCATTTCCCATTGCGACCGGCACGCCAGCATACGTTAGCATCGACACATCATTCAATTGATCCCCAACGGCCATGACAGCCTGCGCCGGAATATGTAATGATTGTGCTAAATGTTTTAAGGCATTGCCTTTATTCGCCGTTTTCGAATTCACTTCCATGTTTTGCAAAAACGAGCTTGTGACATTATAGCCTGCTGCAACACATGCATCCCAAGCTGCTTGACGCTCTGTACTTGATTTGAAAAATAAATTAAATTTATCAATCGGTTGCTGTAGCTTTTCCATAAAGGCATAAATATCCTCAACCGCTGTACGTGTTTCTAAAATAAATTCCGGAAACTCCGTCGCGCCATACGCCACAATATGATCGAGTACATGCTGATTCACAAACACTTTGCCATCATAATATACCTCAATCCGCATATCATATGGACGTAAAATCTCCATAATATGCATGGCGTCGTCGTAGCTTACTGTATCCTCGTATAGCTTAGTACCATCGCGAAGACACCATGCCGCAGAACCATTTCCGGTAATGACATACGGTACATCGCCTAGCTCCTCTAATTCCCATTTCAATTCTGCAAGTGTACGCCCTGTACAAATCGTAACCGCCGTTCCTTTTGCGATACAGGCTGAAATTTTTTCTTTTGTTTGTTGTGCAATTGTTAAATCAGGTAACAACGTTGTGCCATCCATATCAAGTGCGACTAATTGAACATCTTCCATGTAAATCCCTCTTTTCCTGTCTTTCATTCTATCAAAAAAATAACATCAAAAAACGACAATCACGTCTTTCTCTGATTGCCGTTTCTATTTACTAGGAATAGGCTCGATAAAGTACGGCCATACATAATGTCCAAAGTATAAAGAATACGATATGAATTTTCTTTGTCATGACAAGTAAGCCGATGTATTCACGCGTAAAGGCATTCGCTAAATAGTAGGTAGCTGTTTTAGAACCAACACCTTGCCCGGCTAATTTGAGCTTACGTGCGTATAAACTTGCGCGAAAAACATGGAAGTTATTCGTCACGAAAACAATACGATATGTGTCCTTTAAATCATCCATCATACGTTTTGAAAACAAGAAATTTTCATACGTTGTCGTGGATTTATTTTCAATAAGAACTTTCCCTTCGTCTAAATCCTCGTGATGCCCCAAAGCATAATCACGCATCGCTTCTGCTTCGGATACAAGCTCATCTGCCCCTTGTCCCCCCGACATAATAATCGTTGCCGAAGGATTTTTACGCCATTCTTCTACTGCTTGGTTAATACGACTTGCTAGTAGCGGCGGCACTTTTTTACCAATCAATCCTGAGCCCAATACAATAATAAAATCCGGCTTATATAAAATCGGACGATAATGATACAAAATGGCATACAACGTCGTACTCGTAAATAAATACAGCCCATATCCGACTAAGCCAGCGACATATAAAAAGACGATTTCATCGGTAGGCGTTAAATCACGAATAATAGAATTGTATAAAAACCAAATGACCATCCCGACAATAATAACGCCGATCGAGCTAAACAATAAATTGCGTGGGCGACGCTCTTCTTTTTCTAATAAAATTTTGCCATTGAAAAATGTTAAAAAGCTAATGACCAATAAAGATAGTGGAATAATTGCAAAGAGCAATACATAATAAAATTGCACGACAATCGGGGATTCACTTAAAATATCTGGCAGTACCCACACAAGGCCAATCAGTGAGCACCATCCAAAGACAATGCCAAACACATACACATTCACAAAACGGCGTGGTTCAAGCCAATAAACGATGATAAAAATTGCTAGTAAAATAGCTGTTGCCCACCACATTAATCATCCCCCCTTAATCAAATGCATGTTGTTGAATTTTTGCCGTCAATGTTTCAACGACAAACGCGCGGCATGACGGGGATAATTCACTGCGTCGCTCATGAATAATATCGCCGTATGGTATGTCGCCAACAACGCGTACCATGCCGTTAAAGCGTGCATTGCGCTCGCCATCAAAACCTGTAAATTCAATAAATAATGTCGTGCCATTCCATGCAAAATCAATAATCGTTACATCATGCATGTGGTTCCCTCCTAAAAAAGACAAAGTCCCAAGACTCTGCCTACTTTACTTGATGCTGTTTCTTTAGTTCTTCTTCAATTTCTTTTTCACGCGCTACTTGTTGCTTCGCACGCTTGTACTGCATCGATAATTGAAACAAGCTAAGCACGATAATCATAAAGAAAATCGGCTGACGCACATCTAGACCAATTGCTGAATGCCCACCTAGCAGCGGCATGATAACGATGGCTGCTAAAATAAGGACAATCACGCGCAGCTGCATCCAAAAGTTTTGCATAAGCGATACTTTCTTTGTTGGGTAAAATAATACGAGCAATAACACGATAACGACGATATAAAATGGTTTCGTCGGTAAGCTTTCCCAAATCGCCCACTCACTAAAGCTATCGCGTAATAAAATTGCCAGCACCAATATGTAAATAAAAAGCTCTTTTATGTACAACATAGTACACCTCCACTATAGAGCATATCAAAGACCGCTTTTGAATGCTACTTCTGACATTGCTCATTTAAAAAAGAGGATAGAAGCACAGGCTCTATCCTCGGAACGACCGTTATTTATTACTACTAGCGCTATCTTTTTTCGTTACATGATCAACTAAATAGCTATTCTCTAATGTAATTTCTTTATCTTCTGGTAATGCTAATTGCTTTTGTAATGTTTGACGAACACTTAAAACATTATCTTGGCGTAATTTATAATAATACACCCCTGTAGACATGTCATCATCACCTTCTAGAGATAAACTTTTAATGGACGGCGAGCCAGATTGCATATACACAAATAGAGACTTCATCGTATCAAAGGACATGTTTGTCGTCATATTATCGCCTAGCGCTGTAATTAAACTACTATATTTCGTTAATGATGATGTTGACATCGCTTTATCGGTAATCGCCTCTAAAATCATTTGCTGCCGCTTACCACGTTCAATATCACTATCTTGGTGACGCGTACGCGCAAGTGCTAAGGCTTCACGACCATCAACGACTTGTGTACCTTTTTTCAAGTTCACCGTACGTTTGTCATTTTCGTCTAGTTCATGTAAATCATACGGTACATCCACTTCAATACCATCTAGTGCATTAACGACATCAATAAAGGCATTAAAGTTTACTTCCACATAATAATCAACTGGCACATTTAATAGATTTTGCACGGTTTCAATCGTGCTATCAATGCCACCAAATGCATGGGCATGATTGATTTTTGTCGCATAATTAACGCTTGGGATAAAGGTATACGAATCACGTGGAATACTCACTAAATCAATTGTTTTATCCGCATTATTTAATGTTGCAAGCATTAAAGCATCTGAACGCGCATGATTCGAGCCTTGTGCACGCTCTGTGCTATCATCAATCCCAACAATTAAAATCGACAAATTATCCTCTAGCGGCTCTACTTCCTCTTCACGCAACGAAGATTTCACATCGCGGCCCGCATCGTATGACTCAGCGACAGCCTTTTCACCCTTTTCATATAAATAATAGGCATAGCCTCCTACTGTAAAGGCAGCGAAAATAAATATACCTACAAGTGTAAAAATAAGCCATCGTAGCACGCGGCGTTTTTTCTTCGGTTGTTTCTCAGGTTGTTTTTCTTCCATGCAGTCTTCTCCTTCTGGATGTAGTTAGTCCGTCCACCTATTCTAGCGTTATGACGCCGGCTATTCGATAAAAGTTTCCATTCGTCTACATATTGTATCTCTTATTTTATCGGAATTGGTATTTACTGTACAATAAATCTATGTGAATAGATGTGAAAACACAAAAAAACCGCGAAAATACGCGGTTTTTGAGTTCATTATTGTTTCACCGTACCTGTTTTTTCATCATAAAAGCGGAATAAATCTCCGTTAATGATTTTATCCGATAACGTTGTTTTGGCATTTGCGCGCTCAATAAGCTCATGATTTTCTGCCGTTTCCCCTAATGGCTCGCCTGTTTTACGGTCATAGAACAATTCCTGTGTATACACGACATCATTCGTGACGAAACGGCCATCACGGAACGCAATTAAATCATCATGCTTCTTCGCTAATAAATCCGTTCCGATTTGAATGTCGTTTGACGTATCTACACCTAATAAATGCAATACTGTTGGACGAATATCTACTTGCCCACCTACTTCATGCACTTTTTTATCAGCTTTTGCTTTAATGTCAGTATTTGGCACATGAATAATAAATGGTACTTCTTGTAGCATGACCGTATCATACGGTGTAATTTCTTCTTTATTTAAAAATTTCGCCATCGCTTTATTATGATTTTCAGAAATACCATAGTGGTCACCGTACATCACAACAACTGTATTGTCATACAGCCCGGCATTTTTCAGCTTTTTAAATAATACTTTCACCGCTTCATCTGTATAACGGACTGTTTGGAAATAACGGTCCACTGTTTTATCGCCTGAATCATAAGCATCAATATATTGATCCTTCTTATCCGATGTAAACGGGAAGTGATTTGTGAGCGTCAGCATACGTGTCGCAAATGGTTGTTTCATGTCTTTCATAATCTCTACTGACTGTTTCATAAATGGAATATCTTTCAAGCCCCAGTTGACCGAATTCTTTTCATTGACATCATATGACTCAATATCATAAAACGTGTCGATATTCATTGCCTGATACATTAAATCACGATTCCAAAACGATTTATTATTAGCATGCAGTACACTTGTCGCATAGCCATTATCGCCTAGCTTTTCAGACATTGAATTTAGTGAGTTGCTCGCATTCGTAAAGAATACTGCCCCCCCACCAATGCCATACAATGAATTTTCCATCACAAATTCACTATCGGATGTTTTACCTAGCCCTGTTTGATGATAGAAGTTATCAAAATACAAGGTGTCATCGCTTTTAATTAACTTATTCAAAAATGGTGTAATTGTTTGACCATTCATTTTTTCATTAATAACAAAATTTTGTGTAGACTCTAGTGAAATAAAGATGACGTTTTTTCCTTTGGCAATACCATAGAAATCCTTATCCGGCTTTACTTCATTTGATTTAGCATCGTTAACAATCGTCGTCAACTCGCCACCATCAGCAAATGCTTTTTGTGCGTGTGTTTTTGATTGCACGTAAATATCATATAAATGATAATTATATGTTCCAATGTTTTTCACTAATAATTCACGGTCAAAGCTACGTGTTAGTAACTGAGGTCGTTCTTTTTCAGCTAAGCCTAAATTTAAAAATAATAAGGCAAAGCTAAGCGCAAAATACGTGTTGCGACGGTTGCTTGCCATGCGGTTAAATTCTTTTGCTGCTGGTAAAAATAATACAGCTAAAATAATGAGCACTAAATCGACAAAATAAAAAACATCTGCCCACCCAACAAGTCCTGCAACCGAGCTACCTAAATCACCAAAATTATTCGTTTGGAACAACACAGGCAGCGTAATAAAATCATTGTAAAAACGATAAAATACGACATTACCGTATAAAACAATCGATAAAATAACTTTTACGGTAATGATATACGCATTTCGACCTTTTGCGCTTTTAAAAAATAGTGAAATACCATACACACAAAGAAGCGCGGCAAGTGGGTTAATGAATAAAATAAACGCCTGCATGCCATTTTCAATGTCTAAATCAAAGGCCGTACGATACGTATAATACGTTTGTAACCAAGTCGCAAGCACTGCAATGAGTAACAATGTATGCCGCGGCCATTTAGTATGTTTCATGTGTTTGAATTCCTGCTTTCTTCAATTTCAAAAGTTTTTCCCTTCTATCTTATCAGAAAAAACGATCACTCGCGCTTTTAACATCACATTTTTTTAACAAATCCTTTACAAGCTGTGTCAATTTAAAGACAGCTTGCACCTATACACTTTTGCGATGACGCATGTCTATTTGCCATTTTTCCGATGTCTCTTCCTTCTAATTAAGACGTCATTATTTTTATTAAGTTCGGTCATTGATTATTGTTTTTAACAAGCGATTAACACCGCCGAAAAATTTCGTAGCAGCATACTACGCATCGCACGAAACATCTGGACAAATGCTTTGTTTTAATTTTTTCGTTAGCAATGATTTTCACCTAGCCAAGCGCAACTAATTTAGATGAAATCACGCATTTCCCTAAGGAGCGGCTTTTGACTACGACTTACTTAAAAATATGTGTCAGATGCGCAAATGATTACGCTATTATTTATCAATAAGCAGGAAACGTAGTAAAAGCATGTCATTTATTAAAAAAACATAACCGTAAACAGGGGCTTAATATCACAAAAAAGGCTAAAAAAGAGCCTTTAGGGATGCTCTAAGGGGTGTTTTCAACACAATAATCCCCTAAAAAAAGACCTAGTGGCATAAAAAGCGTGTCATTTATTCACAGGCATGAAGTTGGCGATAATAACGGCTTTTCCGAACCTAAAACAAGCCATTTCAGGACAAAAATAGCCCGATTTTATCCTTTTCCAGCAAACTTTTGTTAAAAAACAACTTGTCAATGCGCAAAAAAATAGGCGCTAGCATACTATTTTTTTATCATCTCGATGATTTTAAGCAAATTCATAGCATATTACTAATTCATTAGCCCCGTGGCTGTCACTTATCGAAAAATATGTCGTATCCAAAACACGCTCCATGAGGTAATGAGCAATTTTTACTTAGCCAGGCTAAAAAATAGGCTTTGCTCATAACGATAATCGCTCATCATAATATATTGATTTAAATAGGTAAAAATTCCATTCTCTTTAACCGATATAAAATGCAGAATGATTAAAGGAGGAATTGGATGCATTTATTTAAAATGAAACATACAGACGGCATACATATTATTGATGACGTGAAAAAGCATAAAAATAATTTACAACTTCAAACGATTACAGGTGAGGAATTATTTATTATCGCGGTGACTGATGAAAATTATACGGTCTATGATGATCGCTTCGCTGGCGCATCAAAGCAATTAAATTCAATTGAAGCATTTGATATTAATGGTAGCTTTCGTAGCTTAGATTTTGATAATATGCGTGATTTATTCACAAAAGCATTTGATCATTTACTTGAACATATCGCGGCATTAATTACGAATGAAGAACTTATAAATTTAGATGTTTTAAAAGAAAAAATTGCTACGGAAGTTCCTGGCATTCACTTTAAAATCATCTCAAATGATAAACCCGTATTATTTTAAAAAATCCTTATAATAATAAAAAAACCGTTCAAGAGTCAAAATCTTGAACGGTTTTTACTTTGGTCAACTAGCCACCAATAAATAAGGTTGTTTGAGCAATCGCTATATAAAAGGCTGGATTTTGAATCGGTGCAATCGTTTCAATTTGCAACTCTATATCAAAATGATTCGTTTCTTCATTAAATATTGCTTGCCAGCGGGCATAGTCAGTATCCTGCCACTCAAAATTAGACCAGCCCTCATGCTCCTTATGCAAAATCATTGTCGTGTCGCCATTTGTAATTTGTAAATCTGGAATTAAATCACGCCAGCCAATATAGCCGATTTCAAAAGGTTTTTCGCCTTCGATTTCCGCACGATAAAAGACGCGACCTTTGCGTGAAATTTTACGGCACATTGCGCGGTCATAGTCTTGAATATGTGCCTCGTATTTTACGAAATATTTGTAATCCATCATGCGATCAAAAAAGCGGCTCACGCCATTGCCATACATTCGTTGAACCGTACCAACATTTTGTGTAGCCTCATTTTTCACAAAAATTTCAGGTGTTTCTACAATTGTATTCGGGTGTGTATAAAAGTATTGTTTCATTGCCTTCCTCCTACAATTTACTATACAAAAAAGGAGCCCTTTCCGACAATGGAAAAGGCTCTTTTTTATCAATTATGCTTTTGTAATTTTATTCACAACACGGTTTGCTAATTTTTCTGCAGCCATTGGCAATGCTAATTTAAAGATTGGGTTTAGTGCAACACCTGCAACACCGCCCGCTTTCACTTCAAGATGCATAACCATTTCTGTATCAGTTGGGCTTACTTCATTCGCTTGGAAATAACCAGCACCCGTAAATTTATCGCTTAGGCCTTCTAATGAAAAGCCAATTTTTGATGGCTCTTGCCATTCTGTAATCGTGATTTTTGCATCTACTTTTTTCGTAATACCCGCTACTGTACCACCGAATGTCCAAGTAGATTCTTTATCATTTAACATTTCGTGCTGACGATATCCTGGTACTAATTTTGCCCATTTTTCGATATCAGATACGAAAGACCATACTTTTTGTTGTTCTACTGCGATATTTGTTTTATACGTTGTTTCTGCCACGTCACATCACTACTTTCTGTCTATTGTTCTTTTATTATATCAAGAAAACGTTTGATTGGCGATGATCAGCCTCGAATCTGGCCGGTGCCTTCGATATACACTTTTGTGGACGTTAATGCTGGTAAGCCCATTGGTCCGCGTGCATGTAACTTTTGTGTACTAATACCGATTTCCGCACCGTAGCCAAATTCAAAGCCATCGGTAAAGCGCGTTGATGCATTATGATACACCGCTGCAGCATCGACGCCTTGCTGGAAACGGCGTGCACGTTCTGGATGTGGTGTAATAATGGCCTCTGAGTGCTTTGTGCCATACGCATTAATATGACGAATGGCTTCGTCAAGAGTTCCCACTACTTTAACAGAAAGTTCCTCATTTAAATATTCCGTGCTCCAGTCATCTTCTGTCGCAAGCTTAATATTTTCTGGATTTAACTCATATACCGCTTCATCACCATGCACGATAATGTTTTCGCCTAATAGCATATCGACAAGCTCTTGCCCATGTGCATCAAACCATGTACGCTCTACTAATAAGCTTTCCGCCGCATTACAAACAGATGGGCGCTGTAGCTTCGCATTTTTCACAATATTAAAGGTCATCGCAACATCGGCATCCTCGTCGATGAAAATATGACAGTTGCCCGCACCCGTTTCAAGGACCGGCACACTTGCCTCGCGGATGACCATATCAATAAAGGCTTTACCGCCGCGTGGAATCAGGACATCTAAGTATTCTGTTAAGTTAAATAAATCGCTCGCTGTCTCACGGCTCGTGTCCTCAATGAGTTGTACGGCATCGATTGGCAGCGTTGATTTTTCAAGTGCTTTATGAATGGTATTCATAATGGCAATATTTGAAAACTTTGCTGATGAAGAGCCTCGTAAAATAACGGCATTTCCTGTTTTAATCGCCAGTGTCGCGGCGTCAACTGTAACATTTGGACGTGCCTCATAAATCATCGCAATGACACCAAGTGGCACGCGACGCTTTTCAATATGCAGACCGTTTTCTTTATCTATCGTTTCCAATACTTCACCGACTGGGTCTGGTAAATCGATCAGTTGCATAATGGCATCATGCATGTCGCCAATGCGCTCCTCTGTTAATAAAATACGATCCATCACCGATTGTGATAAACCAACTTCTTGGCCTACCTCTAAATCTTTATTATTTTCATCAACGATATAGACAGCATCCTCAACGAGCTGCTGTGCAATTAAGCGTAATGCTTCGTTTTTTTCATCGGTTGTACGTTCATTCATTAAGTAACTTGCTTGCTTTGCTAATAACCCTTTGTCATGTACTTCTGACATTTTAATCCACCCTCTCTGTTTGTACGAAACGATCACGGTGAATGACGACATCGAGTGCGCCGTCGATTTCATCTGTGCGTTTACCCATCGCTTCTTTTAATGTTTGTGCGTCGTACAGTACTTCGCCGCGTCCAATTAATTGACGTTCGCGGTATACCTCAACGACTTCTCCCGCTTCAAATGCCCCTTGTACGATGTAAACACCTGCAGGTAATAAACTTTTCCCCTTATAAAGCAGTGCTTCTGCAGCACCCTCATCAATGTAAATACGACCTGCTGCATCGGAAAATAAAGAAATCCATTGTTTTTTACTTGGTACAACGATAGCATGTTCTTTTTCGATATACGTACCATCGCCGTGACCTGCTAACACATCGATTAATTTATTTTTCCCTTCACCTCGACCAATAAACACGCTAACTCCTAGGTCATACGCGGTTTTTGCGGCTTGTAGCTTCGACTGCATGCCACCTGTACCTACCTTCGAACCTTCCGATGTCGCAAAACCAAGCAGTTCATCGGTAATTTTCGTCAAATGCTTAAAATGGATAGCATCCGGATTTTTCTTTGGATTGTCTGAATACAAGCCGTTAATATCGGTTAAAATAATGAGCTGATCGGCATGAACTAAGCCACTTACAAGGGCAGATAGCATATCATTATCACCAAATGTTAATTCCTGTACCGATACGGTATCATTTTCATTAATAATTGGAATAATACCGCGTTCAAGTAGTTCCTCAAATGTTTCATAGGCATTTTGATAGCGGTCTTTCTTTGAAAAATCGGTACGTGTTAATAAAACTTGCGCCGGTGTGATGTTATAGTTGGCTAATACTTCTGTATACTTTTGTACGAGTAAGCCTTGCCCAACGGCAGCTGCTGCCTGCTTACCCTTTAATGTCACTGGGCGCGACGGATAGCCTAATTTTTTAAAGCCACACGCAACAGCTCCAGATGACACAAGAATCACCTCATGACCATTTTGCTTTAATTGTGCAATGGCTGCTAGATGGTCTTGCACTTTGGCGTCATCAATCTCTCCTTTTGCATTTGTTAAACTACTACTCCCAATTTTTACGACAATTCGTTTCTGTTCCATGCGATTCACTCCATTAAAATAGCCCATTTCATCCTATAGTTTAAGGACGAAATGGGCTTGTTCGCGGTACCACCTTAATTGAATATAGTACATGACTATATTCCGCTCTTCTCATAACGCTTGAGGCTGCGCCTATGTTTGCATAGGAGCTAGAAAGTAGGTTCGATGTAGTGCTGCGTCGCTCTCTTTCAGCCGATGGAGAGCGTTCTCTACCCGTGCATGCTACATGTACTAATCTTTCTTACGCTTATATTTGTTGTCTATCATGCACTACAAAGTCTGTTCTGTCAATATATTCTGTTAATTTGACACGAATTCGCAAAAAATCGAGCAATCCGCAAATAGTGTGATTGCTCGATTTTTTAATGAGGCTTAACTGTACGTGATGTCGCAAATGCCACAAGGGCCATGCCTAAAAATAATAGTGATTTTCCGACATAGCTGTAGTTCAATGCACCATATACGGCGCATACACCCCCAAGCACCATGAGTACAATGCTTGGTCCACTTACTACCGCAAAGGATTTCCGTTTCGCTCGAAAGCGCATCGTCAGTTTTAATGCGATAAATCCGACAAGCATGCCGATAAAAAATGGGCCATAAAATCATATCGAACACCTCCATTAGCGCTTCATATATGGTTTATTCCCTTTATTACCGGCGATTGAACGATACTTCTAGTTGATTTTAACGAATGAAAATTCACATACCTTACTACCTAGTCCTCGTACATCTCACCAAAATACATGCTTTCAAAGTCATTTAAATCATCATTATCCGTTGTTTCTTTCGTCTCTTCTAACTGTGCTTGCTGTGCAGCAATAAATGCATGTGGGTCGACATAAGGTGATGCCTGTTGCTGTGGTGGCATCACTGGTGGCTGAATCGCTTGTTCTGGTGCGAGCAGTGGCGTCTCTACTAGTGGTCGTTCCTCTTTTTGTGCGATGACAGGCTCTGTCGCTGCTGCTACTACAATTTTCGGCTTTACTGTCGTGCGCTTTGGTTCTTCAATCAGTGGCACATTGTCAGACTGCGCTAATTCGTCATCATTTAAACGTATGACGGATTCAAGCCAGCCATCAAAGCTTCCTGGATGGTCAATCATTTGACGGGCCTGCTCAAAAACCGCTTCTTGCACTGCCATGTCATGTAATGCCGCGAGTGATTTGTAGGCATTTAATTTATGTGCCATCATCGTATAGTAGGCACTATCTTCTCGTTGACCGGCTTGTTCATACAATGCTGCGAGTTGTAAATAGGCTTCGGCTGTCGGCTCCATTTGAAAAGACTCCAAATAACGCGTAATCGCCGCGTCCTTTTTTTGTTGCGCAAAAAGAGCTTGTGCCTCGATTTGACGTGCCTCGGCTGTCGGAATGACTGCAGCCATACGCTGCGCCTTTTGTGGCTCATCTAGTATGGTATAAATTTCCGCGAGCTTCATTGTCATCTGCTGTTTTGCCTCGCTTGATAAGCTGTCGAACGCTTGACTATAATCCTGTGCGATACTGTCGACTAAAAATTGTTTGAATTCATTCATCTAAAAAAACTCCTTACGCTTTAAGTATGTTTAGTATACCAAATATCTAAAAAAGGAACCGTGCAACTGCACGATTCCCTCGTATTAGCCTCGGTCAAAATTACCTGCCACTTCAACCGTTTGTGTAATGTTCATAAATGCTTGTGGATCGACTTGTTTGACAATTTCTTTCACTTCATTTAATTGATAACGTGTAATAACCGTCATTAAAATGTCGCGTTTTTCGCCCGTGTAGCCACCCTTACCTTCTGTCATCGTAATACCACGATACAATCCTGAAAGCAGTGCATCTTTTGTTTCTTCCCCTTTGGCGGTAATAATCGTCACCGTTAGCTTAATATGATTCGTGTGAATTAAGTCGATTACCTTACCTGTCGCATAAATGCTGACAAGTGTATTTAATGCCGCATCCCAACCAAATACAAAGCCAGATGCAATGACAACAACTGCATTTAAACCAGAAATAATCGTTCCAAGTGGGAAATTACTACGCTTGCTAAGAAGCATCGCAATAATATCAAAGCCACCTGATGACCCCGATGCCTTAAAGACAATCGCAATCCCAAGCCCCGCAATCACCCCGCCAAAAATACCCGCTAAAATGGAGTCCTCTGTAAAGCCAACGACTGGAATAACCGATAAACTTACTGAAATGGTCACAACTGATAAAATCGTATACGTAATAAATTTCTTACCTAATTTCCAGACGCCTAAAATCAATAATGGTAAATTTAATAAAAAGTTAAGTACTCCGGTATCAAATGGTGTAATAATCCCAAGCATCATCGCAATCCCGCTTAAACCACTACTTAAAATTTCATGTGGAATTAATAAAAAATTGTAAGCTAGTGCAATAATAATCGAGCCAATTAAAATCATGCTAATGTCGCGTACATGATGCATTTCTCTATCCCCTTTTACGTTCAAATGCTTTAATCAACGTAATTATAGTGCAAAATATCGCGAAATAACTGTTAAAAGTTTTTTCTGAAAATAGCTGTTCTATGCGTGTTTTTCTGTACTGGACAACTGTTTTCTACCAATGTAAAAAGCGATGAAAAATGCGGGAATTGTAAAGACAATCATGCCGAGGAAAGCCGCCTGCATCGACATTGTGTACAAGTACGTCGCAAAAAAGGTCATGAGCGCGGTCGCAAAACTTTGTGCAAATGTCGCATACAGTCCTTGTGCACTCGGTAAATAATTCGTTGGTACATTCGCGGTAATAAAGCGCATAAACGCATAATGTGCAAGCGCAAACGATAAACTATGGAACAGCTGACTAACGATAAACAGCTCGACGTTTGGGAAGAAATAAATGATGCACCAGCGCGCAGTTGAACCTGCCGCCGCAAGTGCAAACATCATGCCAGGCGTCCATTTTTTAAACAATCGATCGGCGTATGTGAACAGCATAATTTCAAATAACACCGACACATTAATAATCATACCGATGTAATACTTCGACACGCCAAGCTCCTGTAAATATAAATAGCCATAGTTGTAATAGGCAGCATGTGCACCTTGTAGTAAAATCGCCAGCAGTAAAATAAGCGGGAAATGGCGCACTTGAAATAATTTTTTAAAGGATGGGCGTTCTGCGGTCGCTGCGGGTGCTAATCGTACACTATCCGGCGCCTTCGTCCATGTCAGCGCAGTAAAAATTGCCAAAATGACAATCATGCCACCGAGGAATAATTGGTCCCCAAATGCACCTGATAGCATACTAATAATGAGTACCATACAAATAAAGCCGATGGAGCCAAATGAGCGCGCCTTCGCATAGCGTAGCTGACTATGCTGCGTGAGTGAGCCAGCCGTCGCATCAAGCGCAGGCATTAGCATTGGGAAAAAGAAATTAAATAAAGCGGTAATTATAAGCAGCGGCATATAGCCCTGTGCTGGGATATAGCTACAAGCAAGCAAAAAGGCCGCCGCACTGACCCACTGTAAGACACGTAAATCACTCGCGGTTTTTTTCATAGCGTAATCGTCGATAACCCGCGCATAAGTAAGCCGATGCTCATAATGACGCTTGCCTGCTCAATCGAGAGGTTTTTGCCATCAACTAAATAGCCCGTCCAATACGGTAAAAAGATGCCCCAGCCCATAAAAAATAAGAAAAAACGGACGGACATCCAGCGTTGTACGTTCATGTCATTCACTCCTTCTTCGCATCGTATCATGAAAACTTTTTAGTATAATAGGAGATATCTCATATTTTGGAGGCATTTGATGAAAAAAATAATGACTGAAACGAGACAACACTTCGTTAAAGAGGCCGCACTGCAAGCGATTTTCCCAAAGGGCATTGAACAATTTGCAGAGATTCATGACTTTGAAGCCGGTGAATTTATTAATGTCGAGGGCGATGAGCCAGCGTATTTGTATTATATTTTATCCGGTAAAGTGAAAGTTTATTTTACCCAATCCAACGGCAAAGTCGCGCTATTGCATTTCCTCGGCACGCATTCTTTTATCGGTGATATGGAGTTGCTTGAGGCACGGTATTATTCAAAGGGCATTCAAGCATCTCAAAAAACACGCTGCCTCGCATTCCCGACCGTGCATGTACGTGAGCTTTTATTAAATGATGTCACCTTTTTACGTCATTTAGCGTTGTATATGAGTAAAAAAATCATGCATAACTCCGCCAAAATGTCGCAAAGTTTAGCCTATCCGCTTGAAAATCGTTTGGCTGAATTTATTTTGATGTCTGAAAATAATGGCATTTATAAAGAAAAACATACCGAAGCCGCAGAATTTTTAGGCGTTTCGTATCGTCATTTATTGCATGTTTTAGCGCAGTTTGTAGAGCGCGGTCTTCTCCAAAAAGACGGAAGATGCTATATATTACGCGAGAAATCGATTCTAGAAGAAATGGCGACATCTATATTCGCTACGGCGATTCACGACTGATTCATTCGCAAAATATTTCCTATGCGCTTTTTTGCTATTTTGTGATAATATTTTCGGCATTCACCCATTTAATTCATTTAATTTTAAAAATTGTCTGAAAATAGATGTCTGTGATATATTGTGTTCACTATTTGTTTAGTGATACAATTTAGAAAATTATAAAAAATTATTTAAGTAAAGGAAGTTAGGCATATGGAATTTTCTCAACGAATCTTAGACACCCCTTCATCATTTATTCGTAATATTTTAAAAGTAACAGATTCACCAAATGTTATCTCTTTTGCGGGTGGACTACCAAATCCAATCTCATTCCCGGTTGAAAAACTACGTGAATCTGTCAACCGCGCCATCGATGAAGACGGTAGTAAGCTTTTCCAATACTCAACAACAACAGGCTATGCACCACTTCGTCAATACATTGCAGACAAGTACAATCATAACTTCGACTTAGGCATTACAGCGGATGATATTATTATTACAACCGGCTCACAGCAAGCACTGACATTACTTGGTCAAGTTTTAGTGAATGAGGGCGATGGCATTATTATCGAAGAGCCAGGCTATCTCGGTGCGATTCAAGCCTTTATGCTTGCGCAGCCAACTTTCTACCCTGTGACACTTGAGCAGGATGGTTTAAACCTTGATGAATTAAAAGAAGCGCTTGAAAAACCAAATGCAAAATTCATTTACACTGTACCAAATTTCCAAAACCCAACCGGTTTAACGTATACACAAGAAAAACGTGACGCGGTGTATGACATTTTAAAAGATTACCCAGATATCGTATTAATCGAGGATGATCCATACGGCGAGCTACGCTTTGAAGGCACAGCACTACCATATATTGGTGGTGGACGCCTTCCAAATAGCGTTATTTTAGGCTCATTCTCAAAAACAGTCGCACCGGGTATGCGTATCGGCTTTATCATTTCAAAAAACAAAGAATTAATGACACATGTCGAAACAGCGAAGCAAGCGGCTGATTTACACACTAATATTTTCTCGCAATATGTGCTGCATGATTATTTAACACATAATGAATATAAAGAGCATGTTGAGAAAATCATTGATTTATACGGTAAACAAGCAAACGCGATGCTTGACGCACTTGAAAAATACATGCCAGAAGGTGTGACATGGACAAAACCTGAGGGCGGGATGTTTATTTGGGCGACATTACCGGATAATAAATCTGCACTTGATATGTTTTCAAAAGCAATGGAAGCGGATATTGCCTTCGTACCGGGTGACCCCTTCTACACAGGCTCACAACATGTGCCAACCCTGCGCCTAAACTATACGGCCTCGACACCAGAAGTTATTGATGAGGGCATCAAACGTTTAGCAGAACTTTTCAAAAAATATTAACGAAAAAGAGGCTTTGACATACGTCTAAAAATAACCTCTCTTATGAGCATAAGAAAAACCGGAATCGTGCTGTAGCACGGTTCCGGTTTTTCGTTGTGAACGCTAAAAGGAAAATGACGTGTTTCGTCTAGTCTTTTTTATGGTGTTTTTATGAGTGCCTCAACAATCGCCTCATAATAACTTTGCGGATGTGGCACGAGCTGGGCACGTGTCGTTGTCTCGACTTCCCCGCTTTGAACATCACACAATGATATAGTTGGTGCATCTCCGTAAATCAATGCCGCAAAATCGGCTAGCCGACACGTTAAAAGAGCTGCTACCTCCTCTTGTTGCAACGTGAACGTTTGAGGTGTCGTCACCTTATAGACGTAACAACGCGCCCATTCGCGGTCTGAAATCGCTGGTGTTAGCACGATATTTTGTAATGTGCCAATGGACTGTAGCTCAGAAAACTTCACGTCAATCCCTAATTCCTCCGCCACTTCACGAATGCCATCTTCTGGCGTTTCCGTTGCGAGTAAATGCCCCGCTGCCGTAATATCGTAGCGCAGTGCATAATCCTTTTTATTGGCGCTTCGCAGCTGCAAATAAACGAAGCGCTCGCCTTCCCTCTCTTCAATCAACCAACAATGAAACGTTTCATGCCATAAACCAGACGCATGAATATGGTCGCGTGTGGCGATACCTACTCGCTGATCGTGCTCATTAAAAACTGCTAACTCCTCGATGATGCTCATCTCCTATTTGTCCGCAAAAGCGAATGTTACTTTATTATTTTCTAACATTAGTTTCGCGCTAAATGGATTGCCTTTTTTCGATTTAAAGCCTTTTAATTCAGCTGTTTCACCGTTCGTTACTAAATCGGTTAATTGCTTCGGTGAAATTTTCTTCTGTGCGATAATTTTAGATACCGTAAATTTGCAACCGCCCTTATAGTTCGTACAGCCGTAAAAGGATTTATGCTCAATAAGTTGCCCTTCCTTACATGCTGGACAGGTAACGATTGGCTTCGTCGATGACACCGGTGTCGCTGCTTCCTTCGCCTCCGATAAATCCGTTTGCGCGACCATAGCTGGTGTCGTGTCGATTAAATGACGTAAAAACTTCTCGACACTCGCAAAAAAGGCCTCCTGTGTCCCCGTTCCTTCGCCAATTTTCCGCAAATACGTTTCCCACTTAGCGGTCATCGTTGGACTCGCAAGGAGTGAGCCGGTAATGACCTGGCATAATACGCGACCCTTTGGCGTTAATGACACAATGTTTTTCGTCACTTGAATATACTCATGGCGTTTTATCGTTTCAATAATGCCCGCACGCGTCGCCTCGGTCCCAATGCCCTCTACCTCTTTTAAAATATCGCTCTCTGTCTCATCATCGACAAGCTTCCCGCATGTTTTCATCATTTGAATGAGCTGGCCCTCGGTAAATGGTTTCGGTGGCTTCGTTTCACCCTCATGGACATGAATAAGTGCGGCAACCTCCTCGTCCTGCTCGACAATCGGTAGCTTAGGCGGCTCCTTGTCATCCTTCTTCTGTGGCCATAGCTCCTGAAAGCCGCGGTCTTTTTCGACTTTACCGACCGAATAAAAGACAATATCCTGTACATTTGTTTCAATCGTCGTTTCCTCGTACATATAATCTCGGTGAAACATCGCCAGTGTCGTGCGCATAATTTCAACGTACAATCGTTTTTCAGGGTCACTTAATTTCGCGAGCTTCGCTACAGTCGGTACGGTTTTCGTCGGAATGATGGCATAGTGCTCCTCTACTTTTGAGGCATCGACATAGCGCTTCGACGGCGCAAGACTAGCGGGCTCAAAATTCGCCTTCATAATGTCCTGAAAGGCGGGTAATGCTTCTTTTAAATACGCAAACTCTGCTGGTGTAATGAACTGGCAATCCGAACGTGGATACGATACGAGCTTTTTCTCATACAATTTCTGTACTGTTTCAAGCACCATTTTCGGACTAAATTTCCATAGACGATTGGCCTTTTGCTGTAACGTTGACAGGGAATGCAGCTTTGGTGGTAAATTGCGCTTCATCTTTTTCGTCACTTTTTGAATCGTACCCGGTAATGGCGTATTCTCCGCAATAC
Source organism: Kurthia populi (assembly GCF_042686175.1). Taxonomy (NCBI): domain Bacteria; kingdom Bacillati; phylum Bacillota; class Bacilli; order Caryophanales; family Caryophanaceae; genus Kurthia; species Kurthia populi. The sequence continues at coordinate 25,044 of NZ_JBHUOR010000143.1, forward strand.
CTGCCTGCGTTAAAATCGCTAGTGCTTCTTCATACGTCTCCTTTTTCACCTTCGCCTTGCCACTATATTCCCCTTGTGCCGCATTGAATTTCCCCATTAGCTCATAAAATTTCTTCGGCTTAAAGTTTTCAATTTCACATTGGCGCTCATAAATCATAAAGACCGTTGGCGATTGCACGCGTCCAATCGACATGACCTCATTTAGCCCCTGCTGCTTTAACAGCACCGTATACAGACGACTCGCATTCATGCCAACAAGCCAGTCGCTAATTTGGCGTGTTTCGGCCTCTTTAAACATCCGTAAATCCTTCGCATTGTCTTGAAGCTGACGAAAGCCCGCACGAATTTCGTCGGCCTCTAGTGAATTAATCCATAAACGCTGAATCGGCTTATTGCGCACGCCGGCTTGACGCAAAATCGAATAAAAAATATTCGAGCCTTCGCGGTCCACGTCACAGGCATTAATTAAGACGTCTGCTCCCTTGAGTAATTTTTTCACTTCCTGGAATTGCTCCCACTTGCCTTTTGCTACTTTAAATTCATATTTTGAAGGAATCATCGGCAGCACATCTAGCTTCCAGCGCTTCCAAGCACTATCATACTCAGCCGGTGCCTTTAGCTCCACTAAATGGCCGATGCCCCATGTAATGACAGCCCCTGATGGAAAGACCTCATTTGGCGCAAGCTCAATAAAATGTTTTGTTTTTTTCGCGACAGGAAAGGCTTCTGCATACGCCTTTGCCTGCGATGGTTTTTCAGCTAATATGACAATGCTCATGCCTGCACCTCCTGTGTTTCGAGTTGTAGTAGGTTATGCTGTAGTAATTCGTCGGTTAAGCGACTAAGCGGAAGGCCTACAACCGTTAAGTAATCGCCGTCAATTTTTTCGACAAAAAAGACGCCATCCGTTTGAATGCCGTAGCCACCTGCCTTATCAAATGGATCTCCTGTTGCGACATATGCCTCAATAAAAGCATCCGAAACCATACGGAATGTCACTGATGTCGTTTCGACAAAACTATAGGTATTCTGTGCGGTGACAATCGCAACTGCCGTTAGGACCTCATGTGTTTTACCGCGTAGTTTTTGCAAATGCTGTACCGCTTCATTTGTCGTTTTTGGTTTATGTAAAAGCTGGTCATGATAGACAACAATCGTATCCGAGCCAATGACAACGGCATCTGGATGTTTAGCCGCGACGGCCTGTGCCTTTAATAACGCGACGTCTTGCACATATTGCGGTGCTGTCTGAAATGCCACGCTTGTCTCCTCAACATCGGCTGATTGCACGTCAAATGGTATATGGAGCTGTGCAAATAACTCACGACGGCGCGGTGACTGTGATGCTAAAATAAATGATGCTGTCGTTTGAAAATTCATAAAATCCCTCGCATTCTATCTAGTAATTTCATTTTAACATTCACTACTGCTTTACAAAAGGCAGAGCAATCAAGTATGTTTATCTATACACTACATAACAAAGGGGTACTTTTTATGAATAAAGAACAGTTAATGAACGAGGCGCGCGGCGTCTTAAAAAACTCGTATAGCCCATACTCCAAATTTCCAGTAGGAGCTGCGTTACTTTTAACAGATGGCTCGGTCATTACGGGCGTCAATGTTGAAAATGTGTCATTTGGTGCCACAAACTGTGCAGAGCGTACGGCGATTTTCACGGCGCTAACACAGGGGTATAAAAAAGGCGATTTTGTAGCGATTGCCGTTGCCGGTGATACGGACGATTTCTTACCACCATGTAGCATTTGCCGCCAAGTCATGGCTGAATTTTTCACACCGAATATGCCGGTTTATTTAACAAATCGCGCGGGGGATATTAAAGAGCTTGCGTTAAAAGAATTATTACCGTTTGCGTTTACGGAATTAGACATGTAAGCAAAAAGGAGCCGCAATACTGCGCCTCCTTTTTTCATGCTATTTTTTTCTCTTTGCATACCATTTTAAAAGTAAATACCAACCACCGACAAAAATAACGAGGCCGACAATCGTTGGACCAAATACGACACGCCCAACGACGAGATAGCTAACAATTAGCATGACAACGAGCCACGCTAATGCAAAAAATAATACAAATTGCCATGGAATCTTCATATTACGAACGTTCCCCTTCCAATAGTGCATACACCGCATGGTCGACAAAATGGTCATACAGCCATTCCGACTCACGCGCGATACCCTCCTGTGTAAAGCCAAGGCGCTCGGGAATGGCACGACTTGCACGATTTTCAACGGCTGCACGAATTTCAACACGATGAAGCTTTACGGCATCAAATAAATAGTCGACAAGTCTTGCGACACTGCGCGTCATAAGACCATGCCCTTGAAAGTCTTCCGCAAGCCAGTAGCCAATCGATGTCGAACGATTTTCACGATCGAGCGCATGTGTGCCAACCGTCCCTGCAAACTGTCCCTTATATAAAATCGCCATATTTAAAATGCCTGATACCGCAAATTGCTTTTCGGTGAAGGCGATAAATTGACGCGTATCTAAAATCGTTTTCGTGCCATCAACCCACGGAAGCCATTCGCGTAAGTAGCTACGGTGTTCATCTACTGCTGCAAACATCGCCTCTGCATGCGCATCACTTAATTGTTGTAACGTTGTGTGCGCATCTAATTGCCATTCCATTCTAAACGCCCCCTTTAACTATGCGCTTATTATAGCATGTCGCGGTCCCTCGTAACGCTTAAGAGACAACTTGCGATTAGTAAAACCCCTGCAATGACATAAAATTGACCGGTAAGTGACAATGGTAATAACGCCAGCCCCGATGAGCCAACGACCGTACCAAGCGAGAAGAACGCATAAAAATACCCGTACGCACGCCCTCTTGTTTGTTCGGTCGTTCCTTCAATAAGCATGCGATTCATTGCGGGGAATAATAGCGCAAAGCCAACACCATACAAGGCAAGTATCGCATAAAGGAACACTTGCGACGTTGTGATACTAATAAAAAACTGACTGATTCCAATAAAGGCAATCCCTAACACCATGAGCCATTTAGCAGACCATTTATCAAATACATAACGTGTTGGCAGTACAAATAATAAGACCGCCACAATGCCAAACATACTCATCAGCGTGCCACTTAACCGCGATTCATAGCCTAATAATTCGATACGAATTGGTAATAAATACGCCAGCGCCCCTTGTGACATCATCAGCAAAAAGGCCGCCATAAAGGCACGTATGGCGCGTGTATTCCAGCTAAACGTTTGTTGCGTCGTCTGCGATTTCTTTTTCACCGTTAGCTGGAAAAATATTAATGCCACAACGACAACGGCACCAATGATTGCGACCGTCATCAGCACAAATGGTACCGAGGTACGCGTTGCCACAATGCCGCTATAAGCTGGGCCTAAAATCGCCGCAATGCCGACAAAGGCACCCGTTAATGCCGACTGACTGCCCTGTGTTTGCTGGGCTGTTTGATTGGCGACAAGCGTAAAGGCGGCCGGTGTAATAAGTCCTGCCACAAAGCCATGACAGGCACGTAGTACGAGCAAGGTGGTCGGTGAATCAATAACCGTATATGCACATAATGATAGCACCGTAAGCATCAGTCCAATTATTGCAATACGCTTCGCTCCCACACGGTCAGTTAAAATACCCGACGCCATATTCCCAAACATATTCGTAAAGGAATACATCCCAACGACAAGTCCGGCTATCATCGTCGAAGCGCCTAATGACAGTGCAAAGGTACTCATGACGGGAAGCTGTGCGAATAAATCGAGAAACGTAAAGAAAATCGCACCATACAATAACCAAATTTGTTTAAATGGTTGCGGTCGATAACGTGCTTCAGCCCGCTTTATGTATCGATCGAATAAAAAGTTCCCAAATGGGATAAAGGCAACAAAGACCGCTACAATGGAATAAACAATGGGCCATTGCATACGTAACTGGGCCCACGCAATCGACGCGAGATACAACATAAAAATGGCGCCATGCAAACTGCCCATAATCGTTACCGCTAGTGGCAAATCCCACACATATTTTAGTGGCATCGCGACACCTAATAAAATTAATAGCGATAGGCCGTCTAAAATGCCCATCGTTCGTAAAAATTGCACAGCTTTTGAGTGCACAGTATTCCCTTCTTCCATTATTCATTACTAAAAAGTATACCGCATACTTGTCGCTATTGGCTTCTATTGTGCCTGTATTTGGCAATAAAAAAAGCCGACGTCGTTCATACGTCGGCTTTTACACTACTGAATCGCTAAATAGCGTGTTGGGACAGCTTTTAGTATCGCGAGCGCTAGCATGGCGCCTGTCACCGTCGACAATAAAAAGGACGGCATGAAAAATAACGCAGATACCGCGGGTGCATGCATAAAGAACATACTATAAGGTACCGCAACAAGGGATGCGATGATGCCTGTGCCAATTATTTCCCCACTGATTGCGGCTATGCGTCTTTTCGTTATCCTATAGAGCATACCTGCAAGCACTGCCCCTATAACACTTCCTGGAATGGCTAATAAAGTCCCCGTCCCCATCATCAGTCGAATAAGTGATGCCAATATAGCCTGTATAATTGCCGGAATCGGCCCTAGTGTTACCGTGCAAATAATGGTCATCATATGCTGAATGGGCGCCACTTTTGCCACACCAATCGGGATGCTCACAACACTTGAGCCGATAACACAAATCGCGATATACATCGCTAATAACGTCATTTTTTTCATATAAAAAGCCCCTCTCTTTCTGATGCGATTGCCAAAAGAAAAAGAGCCAGGCCCTTATTATCTTTGTAAGTTGCTTCCCTCCGCTAGTATGAACTAGATCAGGTTTCAAGGATTAAGCGGCTGTAGCGCTCTCTCAGTCAGTCACACTGACACTCCTAGCAATCGTCCCCGCTACTGTATCATAAAATTAGTCAAATGGATAGTCTAAGTCGTATAATTTTCGGTATCTTGCGTCATCTGCTAACAACTGTTCATGCGAACCTTTTACACGCACTCGACCATTTTCAAGCATATAAATGGTATCCATATGAGCCATTGCTGCTAAATGGTGTGTAATCCATACGACTGTTTTATTGCTAAGAACCTCAAATATCGTATGAATCAATTCCTGCTCAGTTACGGGGTCTAAACCAACAGTTGGCTCATCTAATAATACAATGGGCGTTTGCTGTAATAAAATACGAGCAAGCGCGATACGCTGACGTTCCCCACCAGAAAAGCGTGTGCCAAGTTCTTCGACACGCGTGTCATAGCCATGTGGTAATGTCTCAATCATCTCATGCAACTGAACTTTTTTCGCCGCTTCAATGACCTCCGCATCACTTGCCGAAACATTTCCAAGTCGAATATTATTCATAATCGTCGTATCAAATAAATACGGCTTTTGTTCTAAGACCGCGATAAGCTGTGATGTGTCATGACGTAGCGTATGCATATGCACGCCGTTAATCGTTACCGTACCAGCAGTCGGCTTATACGCCCCCAGTAATAACTTACCAAGCGTACTTTTACCGGTACCTGTTTTCCCTAAAATCGCGACTTTTTGACGTGGGTGCCATGTCATTGATACATCCCGGAGTACGGTCCTATTATCATATTGAAAAGCGACATTTGATATATCAACGGTATAAGGCCCAGTAGGTAATGTAGTGCATGGCTGTGCGTCTTCGCTTCGTCCCTCGACTTCCATAAGACGTGCAAATGACGTGTCATAACTTGGGAAATGGCTAATTGCATCGCTAATTGGCATAAACGCTTCAAGTAGCGGTAACGCAACAAGTACAAAGGCCGCAATCCACATTGGATGAAAAACAGCAGTTTGCGCCATGTCGCTTCCAAACATAACTAATAGAATCACTGACGCAGCAGCGACTACTTGAAAAACAATCGAACGTCGACGACTCGATGCTTCAATTTTTGCTTCTAGTCGGTCATAACGCGCAGCAATTTGTTGTTTCCCGGCAATCATTTGATCTGCACGACCGCTTAATTTCCAGTCTGTTGCACCCATTACAGCATCTGTTAAGTCATTATAAAGTTCCGCCCGCACTATTTTCATATCAAGCATATGTTGTCGATTGCGTTTTAATGCTACATATGGCAATACAAATACAAGGATGCCAAATAGCAAAGCTAACAACAAAGCATATGGAATGCTAAATACACCCAATGCGATAATCGCGATGCCATACAATATAAGTGCAAATAGCGCTGGGAAAATTGTTTTTAAATAAAAGTTTTGCAAATGCTCTAAGTCATCGGCCAGTAACCCTAATAAATCGCCGATTGCATAACGTTCTTTTAAAACGAGCGCCTGCGTCTCTAATCGTTGAAATAATCGCACGCGCATTTTTGATAACACGGCTAATACAAAGGAATGGCTTGCAAGCTGTTGTAAATAATTAAGTACGGGACGTGAAATCCCAAATGCACGTACTAAGACAATTGGCACGTAGACAAGCAAGATATTTTCAGGTCGTAATGACGACTTTGAAATTAAATATCCCGATGTAAACAAGAGTGCACATGCAGCAATGAGTGCACCCACGCCGAAAAGAATCGTCAATATAAGCAGGCCTTTATGCGCTTTTACATAAGGCTTAATCCAATCGTTCATGACATTTTCCTCCTTGTGCGGCAATAAGTGCAGCATAGTGACCTTGTTGTTTCATAAGTTGTTCATGGGTGCCAACTTCGACAATTTCACCATCATCAATGACAATAATCCGGTCCATATTGTGCATCCAATGCAAGCGATGCGTTGCAAAAAAGACAAGACGCTCGTCAAATAACGGTAATATGCGCTCCTTTAATTCCGCTTCCGTTTCGATATCTAGATGCGCGGTCGGTTCATCGAATAATAATATGCGGCGGTCTTCCAGAAAAGCACGTGCTAGCGCAATTCGTTGTTCTTGTCCTCCACTCAATATTCTTCCAGATTCCCCAATCCATTCATCTAAACCATGGGGCAATGCCTCAATTACTTCACGTAATCCCGCACGATCACAAGCCGCTATAATCGCCTCCTCACTCGCATGTGGTGTATAAAAGGCAATGTTATTGCGTAATGTATCGTGAAAAATATAAGGGTGTTGTGGAATATAATACAATTGGCGTTGCCAATCTGCATTGTATAACGATGGTAATACTTGACCATTAACCGTAATACGGCCGCCTGTCGTAGTTAAAAACCCTCCAAGTAATGATAATAACGTTGATTTCCCGGCACCTGACGCACCAATAATGCCAATTTTCTCATAGCCTTGTGCCGTTACATGCCACGCTTTTGGTATTACACGATCTTTAACACGGACGCCATCGAGCATTAATTGGCTTTTCTCATCCCACTGTGCTACCGGCGTATGGTCAAGCGATTGTCGGTGCTCCTCTAGTGCTTGTTGAATTGTCTTAAAAGCATTTTTCCCATCAAGTGTTGCATGATAATCACTACCAAACTCGCGAATTGGTGAAAAATAGTCCGGTGCCACAATGAGAACAGTTAATGCCGGTAATAACACGATTGTGCCATTAATTAAACCAAGCCCTAAAAACAATGCGACAATGGCAACGGATAAACTCGTAAAAAACTCGAGGGCAAATGTTGATAAAAAGGCCAAACGTAATGTGCTCATCGTTGCTTTGCGGTATTGTTCACTAACCCGCTCAATATTACGGTCATAACGTTTACTAAGTCCTAATACACGTAATGTCATAATGCCGCGTAAGGAATCTACGAAGTGGTTTGATAACTGTTCGTAGGACTCATACTGGCGATCAGCTTTTGCCTTTGCTGCAAGACCTACAAGTGCCAAGAAAAAAATGAGAATTGGTACGACGACAACCAATATGATTGCAGAACGCACATTTTCTGTCCAAACGAAGATGGCAATCATTAACGGAATCACCATCATATTAATAAGCTTCGGTAAAAAGAGCTTAATATACGTTTCCACATTACGAATCCCTTCAACGGCTAATGTCACCGTTTGTCCGGTTGCAGTACGCTGCGATCCTACATCAAAAATATGATGTAGTAAATCATTGCGTAAATGATGCCCCATTTTTTTCGCATAGGCCGTAATAAAGCGTTCACGTAAGGCAACAATGACTTGTTTGCCAATAAAACACACCGCAAATAACAATAAAAGAAGCCACTGTTCAGACAGCGGCTCGTTGTGGAAAACATGCGTAATCGCTGTCGCTAAATAAATGGCTTGTAGGATGGTCATCGTGCCCTGCAACAGGGCTAGTACCCCTAAGCATACAAATACCCCTTTAATGCGTGGTAATGTAAATAGCGCTCGATCGATCATGTTCTCCATCTCCTATTTCTTTGTTGGGTGAATCCGTTTACGGAAAATATAGTAACTCCAAATTTGATACCCTAAAACGAATGGTAATAAGACGACTGAAATTTTTGTCATAACAGATAAGGTGTAATCGCCTGATGACGCATTATCAATCGTTAAATTAAATGCGGGGTCAATCGAGCTAATCATGACGCGTGGGAACAACCCAACGAATAACATGATGACAACCGAGGCAAAAGCAAGACCAGTCATCGTAAAAGCAATGCTTTCCTTTTTCTTTGTCGCAAATGCCCAGGCAAGTAATGTACATGCTACTGTAATCGCTAAAAATACTGGTGTAGCAACCGGTCGTACTGTAAAGAAGTCCGTGCTCGTGTACGTTAAGACAGCGAAGACAACCTCGCCTGCTAATAACACGATAAAGAGCTTGCTTAACATTTGGCGTGCGCGCTCACGTACAACGCCTTCTGTACGAATCCCGATAAACGTTAATCCGTGAACGAGCGATAAGAGCATAACCGCTACACCACCAACGACAGAATAAACGTTCACGTAATCTGTAAATGTGCCGAATAAATGCATATCTTTATCGATTGGCATTCCTTGCACAAGACTCGTAAATAACATCCCTAGTAAAAACGGTGCGAGTGCACTACTACCAAAAATAAGCCAGTGCCAATAGTTAATATATTTATCGGTATGTGTGTGGTGACTATATTCAATCGCCACACCACGTGCGATTAAGACAAGTAAGAAAATAACGAACAATGTGTAGTAACCTGAAAACATCGTTGCATACCAGCTAGGGAACGCCGCAAATAACGCCCCACCTGCTGTAATGAGCCAAACTTCATTGGCATCCCAGAACGGTCCAATTGTTGACATTAATTGATTGCGTTCATTTTTATTTTTGGCAATTAGGCGCGTTGACATGCCGACGCCAAAGTCAAAACCTTCTAAGAAGAAAAATCCAGTAAATAATACGGCGATTAAGATAAACCAAAATACAGTTAAATCCATTATTTAAACGCCTCCTTATCCATTAAATCAACATTTTCTTGCTTTGGTGCTGTATCGATAATTGACGGTCCTTGTTTTGCGACGCGTGCAACCATGTAAATCATAATAATCGCTAAAATAACATAGGCGGTACTAAATGAAATCGTTGAGAATAATAATTGTCCCATTGAAACGTTTGGTGACACCGATTGCGCCGTTGTATAGTAGCCAAACACCGTCCAAGGTTGGCGACCAATTTCCGTCATAATCCAACCTGCTGTATTCGCAATAAATGGTGCTGCCATCGCAAACATCATTGTTCGCAGGAACCATGTTGGTGTTGCCAAAATACCTTTTCGACGATTACCGAACCATAAACCAAGTATTGATAATACGAGCATGACACCACCGAAGCCTGCCATAATACGGAAACTCCAAAATACAGGCCATACAGGTGGAATGTAGTCTACACCTTCACCATATTTTTCTTCGTATTTCGCTTGCAGTGTTTTCATCCCTTCCACAGAGCCACTGAATTCACCATATGCTAAATAACTTAACGCAAATGGTAAGTCGATATTCCACGTATTTTTTTCCTCTTGTTGGTCACCGATGGCTAAAATTGTCCATGCTGCCGGGTCCTCTGAGTCATCCCAAAGCGCTTCAGAAGCGGCCATTTTCATTGGTTGTGAGTCCATTAAATGTTTTGCTTGTGCGTGTCCAGAAAATGCAATCGCAAGTGACGCGATCGCCGCAACAATCATTGAGACGTTAAATGATGTTTTGAAAAACTCGACGTCTTTTTTCTTTAACAAGTTATAGGCACTAATCCCACCGATAACGAATGCGCCAGTTGCTAATGCGCCAAATACAGTATGCGGGAATTCCACTTGAAGCTGTGGATTTGTTAACAGCGCCATAAAGTCTGTTAATACCGCTTTGCCATCTTGAATTTCAAAGCCTACAGGTTCTTGCATAAATGAGTTGGCTGCTAAAATCCAAAGCGCCGATAGTAATGTCCCAATACTAACGAGCCATGCAGAAACGGTTATGACCCAATCGGGTAATTTGCCGCGTCCAAACATCCAAATACCGATAAATGTAGATTCCATAAAGAATGCTAAAAGTGCTTCTACTGCTAATGGTGCGCCGAATACGTCACCCATAAAGCGCGAATATTCAGACCAGTTCATGCCGAATTGGAATTCTTGTAAAATCCCTGTTACAACGCCTATCGCAAAGGATAGTAAAAAAATCTTACCCCAGAATTTTGCCATGCGTAAGTATTCTGCTTTTTTCTTAAATAAATACATCGTTTCGAAGATCGCGACGATAAAAATAGTCCCAATCGAAAGCGGAACGAAGAAGAAGTGAAAAATCGTTGTCAGTGCATATTGCACACGAGCCAACTCTAAAACATCCATTGTGCATCCTCCTTTTTTTGAAGCTTGTCATTTATTTTTACAGTTACAGTATACTGCACAATTTTAAGAAAAATAACCTATAATTCAAAAAAAGTTTCACGATTACGTGTTCAAATTGTGAAACTTTTTAAAGGTTCTACATTTCTTTTTTTACCTTTTTCATAGGTATTTATTATTAAAAAATTAGTTATCACTGGTTTTATTAACTTTAAAGGTAAAAAATAATGCCTGACGTCAAAAATTTGTCACACTGCTGTTTCAACTTAGACAAATTCACTTCACAAAACACGCAATTAGCTGTCCTAAATGTGTCACAACCATTTCAGGTGTTACGCTGTAATGACTATGCTGTGCGGCAAGTTTTTCCGCGGTCTCTGCCTGTAAATATGCCGCGGTATACAACGCTTGCTCCGCCGGCACGCGCTGTGTCACGAATGATAAAATCAAGCCGGTTAAAACGTCGCCACTCCCTCCTTTTCCAAGAGCACTGCTGCCAATTGGGATGAGCCACTGTGCTCCGTCTGGCGTCGCTACAATCGAACGATGCCCTTTTAATAACACATATACCCCGAATTTCTGTGCTAAATCGCGCGCATACGAAAATCGATGTTGTTCAATCTCTGCAATGGTCGTATCGCATAACATGGCCATTTCTCCTGGGTGCGGCGTCAAGATAACACATTTGCCCGTCGCACGAACATGTTGTAACAACGGTTTCATCATATAGAGACCGTCCGCATCAACGATAATCGTCTCCGGTCCTTCAAGCGCCAACAGCCATGCTGCAACTTCTTGAAGCTGCGCTGCACGCCCTAACCCTGGTCCAAACGCTACCGCGCGTATTTTTGTAAAATCATGTAGCGCAACGCCTTCTTTTGTCATATACCCATCTTCTGACGCCGCGCTCTTTAATAATACTTCCGGCGCTTGTAACATCATGCTTGGCATTAATCCTTCGGGTACAATAAGCGAAATAAGCCCAATGCCACTATGAAACACCGCCTTGGCACTATAGAGCGGTGCGCCAACATAATGCTGCGAGCCACCAATCACTGCACCATGACCAAATGTCCCCTTATGACCATCTAACGGGCGTGCCGGTAACGCCGCTTTGACGAGCGCGGGCGTAACAATTGTTGGTGCCGTCATGTGAAGTGTGTCCACAAGGGTTTCGGGCACTGAAATATCGACCACTATAAGCTCGCCTATATAATGCGAAGCTTGTTGTAAATAGCAACCAATTTTCGGTTGTGCTAGCGTCAGCGTATAATCCGCTTCAATCGCCGCATCGACAACTTCCCCACTATTAGCATGTAAACCTGATGGTAAATCAATCGCCACAACCATTTTTTCGAGCGCATTTATTAGCGGAATTAACCATGTCATATGCCCACGCAATGCCCCGCTCGCACCCGTACCTAGTAAACAATCGATTAGCACGGCACAAGAGGCCAACCAAGCTGTTGTTTGCACTTCTTCTATTAGTAATGTCACCGGAATACCACGGCGTTTTAAAATATGATACTGTGTTTTGGCATCGCCACGTAATTGCTGTTCCTCGACAGCTAGTCCAATCCGGACATCATAGCCTAAATCAATGAGACGCCTAGCGATGACAAAACCGTCGCCGCCGTTATTACCGGTACCGCACACGATCGCAATGCGCTCATGCGTAAGTAACTCATGCTCGCGCAGGGCCATCACGACGGCATTGCCGGCAATTTCCATTAATGTGCCGCCATCGATACCAATCGTCTCAATCGTATAGCGCTCAAGCGCCTGCATTTGTGCTGTTGTTAATGCATACATGAAAAATCCCCCTTTAAAATTGACAATCATCTTCGTTCTAGTATATAACAAGTACCAATAGCTATAACAAAAGGAGGGAAATTCAGTGAAAAATAGTATGAAAGACTTTGCGCCACCCCGTACAAAAGAATCGGTGGCCAATGAACTAACAAAAATACAACAACGATTGCATGAACAAAAAAAAGCGACGGCGGCGAGTTATACTGCTGCGCTACAACATGACCCTGAATTATTACGAGAGCTCGAACAACAGCGCGCAATGGGCTTACAAGCAACGGATACAACCGCTGTTGCACAAGCATTACAGCACTTAAAAAAATAATGATACGCGCGGCATAGTTTATATTGAAAAATTATTGCACTATTATAAATAAACAATCAACGTTTGTTTATAACGATTAGGGGTATACTGTCCTATTGAAAGGACTGATTACATGGATATGTTAGACAAGTTTATTCTCATGCTGAACGACTATCTTTATTCCTATGCCATTATCGCTATTATTTTAGTCGTCGGCATTTTCTTCACCATTCGTGGACGCGGGATGCAGTTCACATTATTCCCTGAAATGTTCCGCGTGTTAACGGACAAAGCTACAATTGATGGTAAAGGCAAAAAAGGGGTTTCTTCCTTCCAAGCCTTTACGATTTCCGCCGCATCACGTATTGGTACTGGTAATATTGCCGGTGTCGCAACCGCGATTGCATTAGGTGGACCGGGGGCTGTGTTTTGGATGTGGGTAATGGCATTAATTGCCGCTGCTTCTTCATTCGTCGAAAGTACACTCGCACAGCTTTATAAAATTCGCGATGGCAATGACTTCCGTGGGGGCCCTGCGTACTATATGGAACGTGGCCTCAACAAGCGCTGGATGGGAATTGTCTTTGCGATTGCCATTACGCTTTGCTATGGCTTTGTATTTAATGCCGTTCAAACGAATACTATCGCCGCTTCAATGGGCAACAGTTTTGGCTTTGACAAAGTCTGGGTTGGGATTGTCGTTGTTATTTTAACAGCGATGATTATTTTCGGTGGCGTACAACGCATCGTTCAAGTCACACAATGGCTTGTACCAGTGATGGCGATTGCTTATATCGGCATTGCGATTGTTATTATTATTTTAAACTTCACATCACTTCCTAGCGTTTTTGCGTTAATCTTTGAGAAAGCCTTTACCTTTGAAGCCGGTGCTGGTGGTGCCGTCGGTGCAGCCATTATGCAAGGCTTTAAACGCGGGTTATTCTCAAATGAAGCAGGTCTTGGTTCTGCGCCAAATGCCGCGGCAACAGCCAATGTTTCTCACCCCGTTAAACAAGGACTTATTCAAACATTAGGCGTTTTCGTAGATACGATGCTCGTTTGTACCGCGACTGCCGCAATCGTTCTATTAAGTGGTGTTTACCAAAATGTTGATGGACAAAATTCACGTGTTGACATTACACAGGAATCGCTTGTTGTACAACTTGGCGACTGGGCCGGTATTTTCTTAACGGTGGCAATCTTTATGTTTGCCTTTAGTTCTGTTATCGGCAACTATTACTACGGTGAAACGAACTTAGATTTCATTAAAAAATCCAAAAAAATGATGCTATTTTATCGTCTTCTTGTATTAGGATTTGTAATGTTCGGTGCCATGGCAAAAGTATCACTCGTATGGAACTTAGCTGATTTCTTTATGGCCATCATGGCATTAATTAACTTAGTAGCGATTTTCATGCTTAATAAAACGGCATTCCGCTTACTAAAAGATTATCGTGCACAACGTAAAAAAGGCAAAGACCCGGTATTTTATGCGGATACAATGCCGGACCTTAAAAATATTGAATGCTGGGACCGCAAAGATCACCCAGAGAACAAGTAAGCATAAAAAGAAGCTGGAACAAAACACGTCATGTTCCTTTTTCAGTGTTCACAACAAAAAACCGGAACCGCGCTGTGGCGCGATTCCGGTTTTTCTTATGCTCCTAGGAGCGGTTGTTTTTACGCATATGTCCTATTTATCTTACGACAACGGCCTGTTTTTTTGCATTATATGCTTTTTCAAGTGCATAGCCATTGATCCAGTACGTTCCTTGCTCTGAAGATGGATCAGCTACTTTGTATTCACCAATTGTTGAATCATAGCCTGTTAGTAAAACGATGTGTAAATTATCTACCGCTTCTTCTGAGCCCGGTGTTCCAAAGTCCCATTCGCCGATAACAGGTGCAGCAAAATCTTTTGTAACATATAGTATAACGGGGTTACCAAGTGCTAATTCATGTTGAATCTCTTGCATATCACTACCTGAAATATCTTCTACTGTTTGTGCATAGCGTTCTTTTGCATATGCTGCGAGTGGTGCTGGGTAAATTGTTTGATAATAGCCTGCTGGTGACGCTTCATAAGGTGAGCCAACAAAGCCTTCATTTGGGTTGCGTTCTGCTGTTGGCATATTCGCTAATAGTGTTTTGAAATCGTCTTCTGTGTATTGTTTGTATTGTAGTGCCATTAATAATGCCGCACCCTCACAGCCAAATGGTGCGTTAACAGGTGCGTATTGATTGATCACTGGTACATCAAGCTCAATATGTTTGGCATCGGCTATTTGCGGTAAAACCGATTCGTCTAAAATGAAGCCGTGACCGAATGGCGTTTCAACTTCAAACCAAACGTTTTTATCGATATGTTTTTTTGCGATAACTGTTACGACTGTCGCAATCGGTAAAATATGTGTAACAGATGCATTTGTATCCATTAATGCATATAATTTTGTGTCATCTGTAAACGTCACAAATGGCTCTGGTGAAGCATTTTTCTTTGCTTGATTAACTGCAAGCGCTGTAGCACCCGCAGCAATTCCTAGTACTAATCCTACTTTGACTGATTTTTTCATTTTTTTCTTCCTTTCGCAATTCAGACGTTACTTGTATTATACAAATAGCCTAATTCAATTGTCACGCACAAGCCTTATAATTCTGTATTCGCATGCATCAACGCTTCTGCCTCTTGCCACGGCACGACATAGCCTTTTCCGTGACTGCAAAAAATAGAGTTTGATGTATAATTTGGGTCTGCTTGTTTATCATAGCCAATCCGTTCAATGACCTCTTCGGTATTATGACAGCGATCATAGCCATCAAATACGAGACGGATGCTCCCTTTACCATTTGTATAGGCTGCAAACTGTGTCGGATACGTTAAAAAGCTCGCCACTGGTACTCGCGCATGAATCGTTACATATTCTCCTTCTGTAAACGGCGCGTCAAAAGTGCCACTTGCCATCTGTAAATCGCTCATCATACGGCCCATATGGTCGATATGTGCACGCATGACAACGGCATAATATGGCTCTAACAACACATTTTCTACTTGTTCTAGGCCTTGTCGCAATGCACGATGAGTCGCCTCGCGGAAATCGCCGCTCTCTGTATGCTTTATATGTGCCTTCCCTGTCACAAGTGTCACGATTATATCTGTTACAGCAGAGCCTGTCAGTAAACCATGATGCGCACGTTCAAGCACATGCTTTTGAATCAGGTTTTGCTGACCGACGAGTAAATCATCTGCATGGCATTCATTGATAAAGGTGATGCCCTGTCCGCGTGGCGCTGGCTCCATGCGTAAATGCACTTCTGCATAATGCTTCAACGGCTCAAAATGACCATAGCCCTTTGTCGATGTAAAAATCGTTTCTTTATAAATAATCGTTGGTGCCTCAAACTGCACCATTAATTGAAAGCGTTCTGCTAGCACTTGTTGCAATACTTCAAGCTGAATGACGCCCATAATATGCAGATGAATTTCCTGCAACGCTTCTTGCCACACAATTTCAAGCGATGGGTCTTCCGCCTCGAGCAAGCGGAAATAGCGTAGCATTTCCTTCGGCGAAACACCGTCTTCAAACACCACACGAGATTGTAAAGTCGGTACTAAGCTCGGTGCCTTATACGATACCGCGTCGCCAAATGTCGTACCAATAACGGCGTTCTTCAAGCCATAAATCCCGACGCTTTGTCCGGCGATGGCTTCTTGAAGTTGCTCAAATTTCTCCCCATTATATAAGCGAATTTGCCCTACCTTCATCATTTCACCATCGATTTCGAGTGCTTTACGTGCTTTTAAACGACCCGCATCGATTTTCAAATAGGCAATACGCTGACCCTTTTCGTCATGGCGGACTTTATAGACACGCGCTGCAAACGGTGCAGCCGCGTCATAATTTGTAGCCGTTAAGCGGTCAAAATGCTGTAAAAACGTTGAAATACCCTCATCTTGTAATGCTGAGCCGTAATGGACCGGGAATACTCGCTCGTCACGAATCATCTGGCAAAGTGCCGCTTCAAACACATCGCGCGTATAGCCGGTCTCAAAATAACGCTCCATTAACGTATCATCAAGTGCCGCAACAGCCTCTGCTAATGGCTCATCCATCTCTTTTGTCAAATGATTCGTTAATACGACCGTATTCGGCGTCAGCAATGCGTGAATACTTGCAATAGCCTTGTCTAAATTAGCGCCTTCTCTATCCATTTTATTAATAAAGAAAAACGTCGGAATATGGTGTTTTCGAAGTAATTGCCACACCGTTTCCGTATGTCCCTCAACACCATCTACGGCATCAACGAGCACTACTGCATAATCGAGCACTTGAATGGCGCGCTCCATTTCTGGTGAGAAGTCGACGTGTCCGGGTGTATCAATCATCGTATATGTATTGTTGTTATACGTAAAAATCCCTTGCTCCGCAAAGACGGTAATGCCTCGTTCACGTTCAATTGGGTGCAAATCTAAAAAAGCATTTTGATGATCGACACGACCACGTGCCTGAATACCTTGACCATAATATAAAATTTGTTCCGAAAAAGTTGTTTTTCCGGTATCTACATGCGCAAATATCCCGAACGTTTTATACATGTTATCGTCCTCATTTCCTTGAAACTGCTTTTATTATAGCACTTCTCTTCTCGAAGCATAAACCGTCTAGAAAAAGGGTAATCTAAAGATATACTTCCATATGACGAATACTAAGGAGGCGGTTTATAGATGATGGTAGGGGATACGTTTTCAGCGAAGCGAACATTTACACGCGGTGACGTATTTGCATTTAGTAATATTACCGGCGATTTCGGTTCATTGCATACGATGCCGGATAGTCGTGGGCGTGTCCGGGTACACAGTTTATTAATTGCCAGCATTGCTACTAAAATTGGCGGCGACCTTAATTTCTTTTCAGAAACACTTGACCATACATTTATGAAGGCAGTTTATACGGGCGATGAAGTGACTTGTAAAATTACGATAACGAGCGTTACCTCTCTTGATAATTCGTTCCATGTCGAGATGGCGCTTATTTTTAAAAATGCCGAAAATGAAACCGTCGCCACAGGCAATGGTAGTGGCTTTATCCCGAAAAATATATCCTAATAAAAAAGCTTCTCGCGCCAGTACGCAAGAAGCTTTTCTATTAGTTTAAACTTAAAAATTCCTTTAAATCATTCATACGTAGTGTCGCCTCATGTACCCCAAGACGATAATTCGCTCGCATTTTCACAACATCCTTCTCCATGCCCTCAATGCCATATGGCGGGCGGAAAATAAATGCTTTGCCTTCACGTTCAAGCTGCTCACATTTTGCAACCGTTTCATTGTAGCGATCCACACGTTCTAGCATGACATCGACTAGCTTCGGATATTTTTTACGCATTAGCTGCATTGCTGCTTTTGTTTGGCGGTCCATCGTTTTGTAATAACCTTTTGGACGCGTTAAGACGATAACATGCTTCTCATATCCCTCATCAATGGCATGTTGCACTGGAATCGGGTCTGCTAATCCACCGTCATAATACGGCACGCCATTTAATTTAATTTCCGGAAACATGACCGGAATCGCACAAGTAGCACGCAACAACTGACTATCAGTATCCATCGTCTGTACGTCCATAAATTCTACTTCACCAGTATTAGCATTTGTCACGCCCGCAAGCGCTGTGCCTTCGTAGCTACGGAATGTTTGCCAATCAAATAATTCAAGCTGATTTGGCAACACATTCCAACCAAAGTCTAACCCAAATAATGAGCGTTCTGTTAAGAAGTTTCGCATACCTACATAACGCTTATCATGTCGATACTCCGTAAAGACGCGCATCGTACGCTCAGGCTGCTTTGAAATATAGGAGCATAAATTAATTGCCCCCGCTGAAATCCCAATAATATAGGGCATCATAATCTCTTCGCGTAATAAGGCATCCAGTACACCGCTTGTATAAATGGTGCGGAATGTACCCCCTTCTAAAATCAAACTCGTTTCGTTCACTGTCGCCACTTCCCTTATTTTTCTGCCTATTTATCGTACACTAAATGTGAAAAACTGTCATATTGTTTTCGTATAAATATGCTTTTCATTTTTGTCCATCAAAAAACACTTCCAAAGCTTGCTCCTTGAAAGTGTCTTTTTCTGTTCTCTTTTTAGTTTTTCATCTATTTATAAACAGGAAGACGTTAGCGAATGATTTTCTCCTTTGTCTACCCAATCATATGGCGTTTCTTGGTATACATAGTAATTTAACCAGTTTGAAAATAATAAATGCGTATGTGAACGCCATGTATTACGCGGTTTTTTCGTTGGGTCATCTTCAGGGAAATAATGTTTTGGTAGTTCTGGATTTAAGCCCCGTGCGACATCGCGCTCATACTCTAATGCTAGCGTATCCGCATCATATTCTAAATGCCCGGTCACGAGCACATGACGTTCATCTTTTGAAATCATTAAAAAAGCACCTGCTTCATCTGATTCGGATAATAATTCAATGTCTGGATGATTTTTTACCGCTTCCGTTGATATCGATGTATTACGCGAGTGCGGTGCTGGGTAAATGTCGTCAAAGCCACGAATTAGTTTCACAGTGCTATCATATACTTCATGGTCAAAAATACCAGAGCACTTCGTTTCAAGTGGGTATTTTCCAATGCCATAATAATGATACAGTGCTGCTTGTGCGCCCCAACAAATATGCATCGTTGACGTCACATGCTCCTGTGCCCAGTCCAAAATTTCTTTATGCTCCTCCCAGAAATCGACCTCATCAAACTCAAATAATTCAATGGGTGCACCGGTGATGATCATGCCATCATACCGATCTTTTTTGATTTCATGAAATGTTGAATAAAATGTTTCTAAATGTGATTTTGACACATTTTTTGACTCATGTGTTGCGGTATTTAAGAACGTGACATTCACTTGTAGTGGTGTATTTCCTAATAAACGTAACAGCTGTAATTCTGTTTTTTCTTTTTCAGGCATTAAGTTGAAAATTAAAATATTTAATGGACGAATATTTTGGCTCTTTGAGCGCTCCTCCTCCATAACGAAAATCTTCTCTTCTTTTAATCGTTCTGTTGCCGGTAAATATTGTGGAATGTTAATTGGCATGTTCCTGAACCCCCTCAAATTCGTAAAAAAAGCCCTTCTTAATAAAAATAAGAAGGGCAATTTATCCGTTTCTTATCTTCCAAGTACAAAACTTGTAGGAGTTAGCACCTTTCTACTAGTGTAGAGGTTGCTGAAGCGTCGTCGGGCCTTTTCCCTCGGCTTCTCTTGATAAGACTATGCAGTTTCAGTTATCATAGCAAAATTCCAAATACTTTGCAAACTTTTCTGAAAAAATAGAATATTATTCATAGGATACTTGTTTTTCGAGCTGGTATTTTTGAATCTTACGCACAAGTGTCGACTGATTACAGCCTAATGCCTTCGCTGTTTGACGAATGCTAGGGTATTGTCCGAGCGCCTCTTTAATCACTTTTCGCTCAAAGGCATCCACTTGATTTTTTAGTGTCTGATTCTGATCATAAATAGGCGTTTGTGTAAACGTATCATCGACTAACGGCACTGGATTATGCTGTTGATACTCCGGCTTTTGAAATTCTCGCTGAATGTATTGCAGGGTAATGGTCGACTGCTGCGTTAATAAACTAACGCGTTCAATAAAATTTTTCAGCTGACGAATATTTCCCGGCCAATAATACTGCGTAAGACGGTCGACTGCTGCTTCCTCAATCGTACGCTCAATGCTATATTTCTCCATTACTAAATGTAAAAATCGGTATGCAAGCGGTGCAATATCCTCCTTACGTTCACGCAGTGGTGGAATACGTAGCGGAATAATATTTAAACGATAAAATAAATCCTCGCGAAATTCACCGCGCTGCACCATATCATATAAATTACGATTCGTTGCGGTAATGATCCGCACATCCACTGGAATCGGTTTAATCCCTCCTACACGGGTGATTTCTGATTCTTGTAATACGCGTAGTAGCTTTACTTGTAGCGATAATGGCATCTCGCCAATTTCATCGAGGAAAAGTGTACCTCCAGAGGCAAGTTCAAAAAGACCAGGTTTCCCTGTTTTATTCGCCCCAGTAAACGCACCACCCATATAGCCAAAAAGCTCCGACTCTAATAAATTTTCTGGAATAGCACCGCAATTGACCGTAATCATCGGTTTTTGTGCACGGTGACTTCGCTGATGAATTAATTTCGTTAATTCTTCCTTACCTGCACCTGATTCCCCCGAAATAAGTACCGTCGAATCGACGTTGGCAATGCGTGTGGCTTTTTCAATCACTTGGCGCATCGCTTTAGAAACAGCAATCAAGCTCGTTGAAGATTGTTGCTTTAATGCTTCAAGTTGTTCCTTATACTGTGCACTCTGTGACTCTAAGCGTTCAATCGTGCGCTCCATGTCACGTAGTTCAGTCATTTCACGTGAATTGGCGACAACATATTCCACATTGCCCGCCTCATCAAAAATCGGTAGCGCCGTTACTAATACGACATGTCCATTGGCGAATGTTTGCACGATGTCTTCCCGCTTTTTCGATTTTAGCACTTTCATGGTCACCGACTCATTCATAATGCCGCGTTCAACAAATTCCATCACTGGTAAATAGCGTGCATCGACCTCAAACATCTTGCGATCGGCTTCATTTTGAAAAACGATAATGCCATCTGAATTACAGATTGTCAATCCATCACTAACCGAGTTCAACACATGTTCGATAAATTGCCACGATGTCGTCATCTCTTTATCGTGAATAATAAATAAATACGATGCTTCAAGTTCAATAATATGTACAAAGCAATGTTCTAAATCCAAATAGGTTTGTTGTTCTATACGGAATTGTTCAATAATCTCTGCATATTGCTGCGGTGGCTGCTCACTATTACTAGAAATCCACTGAAACTGGTGATCGGTCAAAATATACGTAATCAATTGTTTTAATTCCATCGACAATCCCCTCCGAAGCCTAGCTTAACATGAACATTGTGGAAAAAAAAGCACTTGTCCGCATGAAAAAACAGGAATCCCCCAGTAGGAATTCCTGCTATTTCCATAAGCTATTC
Source organism: Kurthia populi (assembly GCF_042686175.1). Classification (NCBI taxonomy): domain Bacteria; kingdom Bacillati; phylum Bacillota; class Bacilli; order Caryophanales; family Caryophanaceae; genus Kurthia; species Kurthia populi. The sequence goes on from NZ_JBHUOR010000143.1 coordinate 46,966, forward strand.
TACATCTGCATTTCGTGTAGCACTTGCAGTCGTAAGCGTTGTTTTCTTCAGGCGCTCACGTAGGAAGAAGCTACCAACGACGAAAATAACGAGTATCGTACTCATATAAAACTGGGCCTGCAAAGATGAAATGAACATCTGACAAAGATACACACCCGCAAGCATCGCAATCGTGACATACGTTAAATACGGGAATAGCCACATTTTAATCGCGAGTGGCTCTCTTTTGGTTTTTTCATACTGTTTACGGAAACGAATATGTGCGACAGCAATAAAAATATACACGATAATCATTAAGGCACCAACTGCATTACCTAAGAAGTAGAAAATAACATCTGGCGAAATAAAGTAAAGAATGGCACAAAAGTATGCGACAACCGTACTGCCAATGATTGCAAATGTTGGTGCACTGCTTTTCTTCGATAGCTTCATAAAAATCGCTGGTGCATCACCTTTTTCAGCCATACCAAGTAGCATACGTGAACTTGTGAAAATCGCAGAGTTCATTACGGAAATAAGTGATGTAAAAATAACAATTTGCATTAGCTGTGCAGCCATCGGAAGACCGGCCATTTCTAAAATGTTGGCGTATGGCGCTGCTAGTAGTTCCGTGTTATTCCACGGAATAATACAAATCATAATTAATACCGAACCAACGAAGAACAATGCTAGACGATAAATAACATTATTAATAGCACGGACGATATTACGCTTTGGATCCTCTGATTCACCCGCTGCAATGGCGGCTACCTCTGCCCCGCAAATAGAGAAAATAACGAATACAATCCCTGTAAAGATTGGTAGCACACCATTTGGCGCAAAACCACCTGCCTCTTGTATAAATGCAAAGCCATTATGTTCAAACGTCGGTAACACACCAAAAATCATTAAGGCGCCGACTACTAAGAACACGATGATAGCCCCTACTTTAATAAATGCTAACCAGTATTCAAATTCACCAAATGTTTTAACGGAGTATAAATTAATGGCTGTTAGTAGTAGCGTAATCCCTACACTACCGACCCATACTGGAATCGACGGTACCCATGAATGCAGCATGCCACCAATAACGGCCGCTTCTAAACCTACAATGAACACCCAACTCGCCCAGTACAACCAACCAACTGTATAACCTGCCCAGCGGCCAATATAACGACTTGAATACGCTGCAAACGAGCCATTCTCTGGTTTTGTTGAAGCCATTTCACCAAGCATTCGCATAATGAAGACAATGATTAGACAGGCCAATATGTACGAAACGATTGTAGCTGGTCCTGTTGACATAATGTTTTTCCCTGTGCCGACGAATAGTCCTGTTCCGATAATCCCACCAATTGAAATCATCGTGATGTGACGTGTTTTTAATGTTTTGCCTAATTCTACTTGCGCCATATTCCAACACCTCCATATTTTTCCCTCAACCTTTACTATGCAATTTTCGTGCCAACTTTTAAAATCACCGAAAGCGCTGTTAGAGCTTCACTTTTAAAGCAATCCTACATTTCATTACAAGCATAAAATGCAATTTTTGTTGCAAAAACGCATCATTTTTCGCGAAAACTACCTATGTTTCAATGAGATAATTATCATCCATTGTCGTTATGTATTAAATATGCTGTTTTATACTTTATTTTTATTTTCCCCTTCTAAAAAAATGACTATTTACCATATCATTACTTGAATACGTAAAAACTAACTAGCGCATTGTTTTTTATCTATTTAGATAATTGTGACATCTTTTAATTTCTTTATGCTAAACTTGTTCTATACTATACTGACAGCAAAGGATGTGCCCACCCATGAAAATTGAACGTTCCGCACTGATGACAAAATTTCCGAAAGCGATTTTTGGTGACTTAAAAAAAGCTTCAAAAGAAGCGGCTACTACCGGTCATCAAATCATTGATTTAAGTCTTGGTAGCCCTGACCTACCACCAGACGAAAAAATTCGCCAGGCATTAGCACATCATGCGCTCGCTGAGACTTCGTATGGCTATACACTAGGTGGCATTCAGGATTTCAATGAGGCCGTTGCACGCTATTATAAACGCCGCGTGGAAGTCACGCTTGATGCATCTACACAGGTCTTACAGACGATGGGCTCTCAAGAAGGTCTTGTACATTTACCGCTCGCTTTTTGTAACCCCGGTGACATTGTCTTAACGACAGATCCTGGTTATGTGGCGTATGAAGCTGGGATTCATTTAGCACAGGCTGAGCCCTATTATATGCCGTTACGTGCTGACAATGCTTTTTTACCCGATTTACAGGCAATTCCTGAGGATGTTGCACAGCGCGCGAAATTACTGATTTTAAACTTACCTGGGAACCCGGTACCTGCGATGCCTTCTATCCGCTTTTTTGATGACGTCATTGCCTTTGCAAAAAAATACAATATTATCGTGCTACACGATGCGGCCTATTCTGAATTTTACTTTGATGAAACGGCGCCAGTGTCTTTTCTACAAGCAGCTGGTGCCATCGACGTTGGGATTGAGATTAATTCGCTATCAAAAAGTTTCAGTTTAGCGGGCGCACGTATTGCTTATATCGTCGGCAACGCAGAGATTATTGCGATTTTACAGCAATTAAAATCCAATTTAGACTATGGTACATTTGAACCGATTCAGCGCGCAGCTATCGTCGCACTCGATAACGCAGAAGAAATCACAGCGCGTCTACGCCAAACATTTGCAGCGCGACACCATGTTTTGTCACAAGGGCTTGCGGCACTAGGCTGGGATGTTGTACCATCAAAGGGTGGGATGTTCGTCTATGCGAAATATCCACAGCAAACGCTAAATGATATTGAATTTGCCTATGAAGCCATTGCCAAAATAGGTGTCGTTGTCGTTCCTGGATCTATTTTTGGCATGTCAGGTACAAATTATGTCCGTATTGCACTGGTGCAGCCTGAGAATGTAATTCGCGAAGCATTGAGACGTTTTGCTACATTATAGATTAGTCAAAGAAGGTGTCTATCGTGAAACAACATGAACCTACAGAGGAAGAACTTCAAAAAATCAATGAAGAAATCGAGCGTGAATTTTTAGAAAAAGGTGAGGAAGCCTTTTCAGACGAAAAAAAAGAAGAGGATGCAAAAGTCCCCTTTTTCTTCGTTGTGATGCTTATTATTTTATTCGGTATTTTATTGCTAAAAATCGCCCTCGTTGCAATCGGATTTTTCAATTCCTAATTAACGCAATGTTTCATAATGCTCCACAAGTTCAATTTCATGTGGTTGCACATATTTACGATAATGATTCAGTCCAACAGATTCAAAATGATATAAATGCGCGGCTAGGCTATCGTCGGTTTCAAGGCGATAGCTTTTTTTAATTTCATCATAATAAACTGCGTACAATTCTCCGTTGTAACGTGCATGTGTATCGATTGTATAAAGGCGATCAATATCATCAAGTGCTACTTCTTTTATAAAAAAGTCCGTTGAAATAAATTGTTTCACACGATAAAATCCGTCCAGTAAACTTTCGGCCTCATGTGATTTCAACACGACCATGCCATTATGCTGTGTCGTAACTTCATATTCTGCACCATTATAGGTTGCAAATTTTCCTTTTTTCACATTCACCACTTCCTTTTACCGATTTTTCCCCGGATTTTATCAAAACGAAACAAAAAAAGATGCTTATCTCATAGATAAGCATCTTTTTTCGTGTAAGACAACTAATTCAATAGGTCCCTGTTCCTATTTGGTCAATTGAAATCACTATTATTATAAGAGGTTAATGCTAATGAATTGTGGTTCTCGAAGCACATTAATTCATATGAAACTATCCTAAAATTTCTTTTAAAATCGCAACCGCTGCATCGATTTCTTCATTCGACACCGTTAGCGGTGGTAATAGACGCACTGTCGTTTCGCCAGCACCGACTAATAATAGCCCTTTTTCTTCGGCCGCTTGAATCACCTCTGCTACCGGTAGTGGTGATTCGATGCCCAGTAGTAAGCCCATGCCACGTACTTGTAAATTTGGTAGTGCTTTTGCAAGTTGTTGCTTTGCATAGATTGATTTCGTTTCGACATCTGCTAAGAATGCTTGGTCAAATACAGTATCAATAACTGTTTGCGCGATATGTGTCGCCATTGGATTACCACCGAATGTCGTGCCATGTGTCCCCGGACCAAAGCTATCAAACAATGCTTCTGTTGCAAGCATTGCACCGATTGGGAAGCCGCCACCAAGGCCTTTTGCTAATGACACGATGTCTGGTTTTAATGCCGTTTGCTCCCATGCATAGCGCGTACCTGTACGGGCTATGCCTGTTTGTACCTCATCGACGATTAATAAAATGCCTTTGTCATCACAAATGGCTTGAATCGCTTCTGCAAATTCCGCTGTGACTGGGTTGACGCCACCTTCGCCTTGCACGACTTCTAACATAATTGCCGCTGTTTCTTCATCTACAGCTGCTTGTAATGCTGCTACATCATTAAATGGTAAATACTCGAATTTTTCGACAATCGGACCGAAGCCAGCATGCACTTTTTCTTGTCCTGTCGCACTCATTGCCGCAAATGTACGACCATGGAATGAGTGTAGGAATGTAATCATTTTATGCTTACCTGTATGTTTACGTGCTAATTTAATTGCCGCTTCATTCGCTTCTGTACCTGAGTTACAGAAGAAACCATGCGCTAAATGTGTATCTGCTACAAGGCTTGCTGCTAGCTTTTCTTGCTCTGGATTATCAAATAAATTCGATACATGCCATAGCTTGTCACTTTGTTCTTTCATCGCCTCTACTAAAATGGGATTGGAGTGACCAAGTGATAGTACAGCAATCCCCGAAACGAAATCTAAATATTCCTTGCCAGCTTCATCCCAAACTTTTGTACCTTGTCCTTTTACTAAATGAACGGGACGACGTTTATAATTGTTAAAAAGTGCTTGTGTCATACGAGTACCTTCTTTCCTAAAATAGATGTACCTTCTAATGAATCATTCACGATATTCACTTGTGGAATGCCTGATTCAAGACATTCTACAGCAGCGCGTACTTTCGGAATCATTCCGCCATAAATATCGCCGGATAAAATCCATAAATCAATTTGTTCCGGTGTTAATTCTTCTACCGTTTCTTCATGGAATTTAACGCCTGGTGTATCCGTAACAAGTAATAATTCATCCGCTCCCCATTCAAGCGCAATCTCACTCGCTACGGTATCCCCATTAATATTTAATGCCGTACCATCAATTGTCGCACCGATACATGCTACTACTGGGATATAATCGATTTTTTGTAATTGCTCAAGTAAATCAATATTAATCGACTCAATATGACCAACATAGCCATATGTGTCTTGGTCTAAATACGTACATTCAATTAGTGTGCCATCCTCACCGTTTAAGCCCACTGCAGGAATACCTGCACGATTTAAGCGCCCGGTTAAATAAGGATTAACCGTCCCAATAAGTGTCCCTGTAACGATCGAAATCGCATCCTCATTCGTCACACGAATCCCATTATGCGTGTACGTATTAATTTTACGTTCTTTGAGTGCTTGGTTAATTGCTGGACCACCACCATGTACGATAACGATTTCAGCACCCGCAGCTTTTAATTTTTTAATTTCCTCAAAAAAGGTGTCCGTTAAGCTCGCGAGCATACTCCCACCAAGCTTAATGACCAACTTCTTATGAGCGGTAGGTTGCGTTGATTTGTACGTAGTCATACGTTAAGTCACATCCCCACGCTTTGCCTTGGCCTTCGCCAACATGAAGGTCCACAACAATTTTTATTTCTGGTTGCTTTAAATACTCAAGTAAATAGGCTTCTGAGAAATCTAACGGCTCACCGCCATCTACTACGGCTTCGTCCCCGATTTTAATAAAAACATTCGTTGGATCAATGGCACAACCTGAATAACCAACCGCTGCTAAAATACGACCCCAGTTTGCATCATTACCAAATACTGCTGTTTTAACAAGTGGTGAACCGACAACTGTTTTGGCAATCTTAATCGCTTCTTCATTTGTCGCTGCGCCAATAACCGTTGTTTCGATTAACTTCGTTGCGCCTTCGCCATCTTTTGCAATCATTTTTGCAAGGTCTTGGCTGACAAGACGGAACGCTTCCTTAAATGCATCCCAGTCTGCATGTTCCGGTGTTAATGATTCATTACCCGCTAAACCGTTTGCTAAAGCGAGAACAGTATCATTTGTTGATGTATCACCATCTACTGTAATTGCATTAAATGTCACATTTGTCGCAGCTGCTAATAATGTTTGTAATGTATCCGAATCAATTTTCGCATCTGTCGTAATGACACCAAGCATTGTCGCCATATTCGGCTCAATCATGCCCGAACCTTTTGCCGTACCAGCAATGGTTACTTCTTTGTTATCAATCATAACGGTATACGCTGTATTTTTCATTACGGTATCCGTTGTAAGTAATGCTTCGGCAAAATGGACCCCATGTTCGACAGAATCTCCTAATTCGATTTCTTGAATACCTTTAATGATTGGCTCCATTAGTAAGTGCTGTCCGATAACTCCTGTTGAACAAACGCCAACTGTATTCGCTGGAATCATGAATTTATCTGCAACTAATTGTTGCATTTGTTTCGCATCCGCTAAGCCCTGCTTTCCTGTGCATGCATTAGCATTGCCTGAATTTAACACGACCGCTTGTAATGTGCGTGAGTCATAAATTGTTTCCTTCGTCACAACCACAGGTGCTGCTTTAATCGCATTTGTAGTAAATACACCTGCAACACTCGCTGGTACTTCACTAAATAATAACGCTAAATCTTTCTTTTTATGTTTTACGCCACAATGCATCCCTGCAGCTGTAAAGCCTTTCGGTGACACGATATGTTTTGCAACGACTTGTTTCACGTCAACTGTTGTCATATGGAACACTCCCCCTTAAATGAATATTGGTACTTGCGTTAATCCCTCTGTTTCGTCATAGCCAAATAATAGATTCATATTTTGAATCGCTTGCCCGGCTGCCCCTTTTACTAAGTTATCAATTACCGAAACGATGGTGACCCGATTTGTTCGTGCATCGACATTAACATGAATATCACAGAAATTCGTGCCACGTACTTGATTGGTACTGACGCGCGTAGCATCTTGTAAAACACGTACAAATGGTTTCTGTGCATAATATTTGTCATATGCTGCATATAAATCGGTTTCTGTCACACCGTCTTTTAATGGTGCATAGCTTGTCGCGATAATGCCGCGAATCATTGGCACTAAATGTGTCGAAAATGTAATTGGATAACTTTCTCCTGCATACATCGCAATCGCCTGCTCAATTTCTGGGATATGCTGATGTTTATTTACTTTATAAATCGATGTCGCTTCTGTATTTTCTGTAAAATGTGTGCCTTGGGAAGGTTTATTACCAGACCCTGAAATACCACTTTTTGCATCAATAATCAGTTGTGAGCCATCGATTAAGTTTTCTTTTAATAATGGAAGTAATGATAATAATACCGCTGTTGGATAGCATCCTGGATTGGCGATAACTTTTGCGCCAGTTGTATCTTGCCATTCTGCTAAGCCATACATCGCCTTATCGACAAATGCTTGTGGTGCGGGCTTTTTGTGATACCATGTTTCGTAATCTGCAATGTCTTTCAAACGAAGATCACCAGACAAATCAATAAATGTTGTGTGCGCATTCGCCACATCCGGCAATAGCTGACCAGAGACGCCGGATGGAGTGCTCGTGAAGACAACATCTAGTTTTGCAATCGCCTCTTTTGTAATGGCTTCTAGTGGAAAATCGTATAAGCCTTTCAAATGAGGGTATTTAGCTGAGAATAATGCGCCTTCATCTGATGATGTAAAGAGCGTAATCGACTCTACTTTTGAATGATTATGCAATAAGCGAATCAACTCCAAACCACCATATCCCGTTGCTCCAATAATTCCGACTTTCATCCAATCACCTCTCGTTTTTGATGTAAAAAGTATACAAATGAATAAATATAATGTCAACTGCATTATTATTTATTTTTAGAAAATTCAATACATAATAACTTAGAAAATCGCGCCAGAATAGCTTTTTTACGACGCAAAAAAAATTTTTTATAGCGCAAAAAAATTTTTCGCATAATAAAAAACAGCTTATTTTTTGTATAAAAATAAGCTGTTTTTGTATATTTAGTTTATTATATGCATTTTTTATTGATTATTATACACAAAATTATCTTCTGCACGCATAATCTCTTCGCCAAATAATTGCAATGAAGTACGCAAGATAAGCTCACTTGTCGTTGGTTCCTCCATCCAGCGGTCATCTGGTACGATTTCAAACACGATCATTTCAGCTTGTTTCGATTTGACATTCCCAACCATTTGAATATCATGTTTTAATAACGTTTTTTCATCTCCCGTTATACGGTCTTTGCGAACAACCTCTAATTGAATAAAATCAATTTTTGCTTCATCCTCGCAGCCTTCGATATAAACCGTACCACTTAGATTTTCACCAAATGCGACCTCTGCCTGGTCAACGATGGTCGTAATCTCCATCTCGTCTTTCACAATTTTCGTCGTATACATTGCTATTTCACTCCTGTGTTTTGTCTGTAGCTAGACGTTCTGTTCCCTTATTTTACCGCAAACAAACAAAAAGTGTTAGGGCTATTACTCACCCTAACACCTTTTTTCAATAATTGTCGCGTAATTTTTCCATTTCTTCATCTAATTCATAATGCTTTGATGGATCTGGTTGATATTTATTGTAACGGCGTTTGTACAAGTAAATAATATGCGATACGAATACTTTAAGAACCGCATATCCTGGAATCCCTAGTACAACCCCTGCTACACCAAATAATTTACCACTCACGAGTAAAACAAAAATAATCGTAATCGGATGAATGTGTAACGATTTCCCCATGACCTGAGGTGAAATAAATTTCCCTTCAAGCAATTGCACGACTGTCCATACAATCCCTAACTTAATTAGCATAAATGGTGACGTAACAATCGCAATAATAATCGCTGGTGTAATGGCAATCATTGGTCCTAAATATGGTACAACACTTGTGACCATCGCCAAGATTCCGAGAACAACCGCATAATCCATGCCGATAATTAAAAAGCCGATTGTCATTAAAATCCCAATGCACATGGCTACGATAATCTGGCCTTGAATATAGCCAGAAATTTGTGTATCTGCACGTTTTAGTAATAATGCTGTTTCAGGACGAACTGTTTTCGGTAAAATTTTCACAAAGAATTTTGGTAGTTTTTCACCATCTTTTAATAGATAGAATAAAATGAATGGTGTCGTGACAATCGCTACAACAAGGCTTGTCAATGTTGAAACAAAACCGCCGACCCCTGTCGCAAGTGTCGAGCCAATATCACTTGACCACTCGGTAATTTTTTGTGTAAATTCATTCATTGTTTTATCAACGACACTTGTCACATCTAATCCAAAGCGGTCCATCGTTGACGTTACAAATGAACTCTTCATAAAGTTTTGGATATTCTCAAAGAGCTGCATAATATATGCCGGAAATTCTCGTACTAAATCTAAAAATTGTTCTTTTACAAATGGGAATACGAGTGTAATTGCAATTGTAATAAGTCCAATAACAGCTAGATAGATAATGAAAATCCCAACGACTTTAGGCGTTCCCCATTTAATCATTAACCGTAAAATTGGTCGTAGTAAATAGAATAAAATACCAGATAAAATAATTGGTACAATAACTGTTTGGAACAGAATCGCTAATGGCTTAAAAACAAATTCAATTTGATCATATACCGCAATAACAATTCCTGCTAAGAGTACTACAAGCATGCCATATAATAAGTTTCGTCCACCTAGAAATTGAATGAAACGCGTTGCGAAGAAATCTTTTCGTTGTGGTTCATGTGGGTCTTTTTGTTCCATCTAACTCCCCCCTGTGACATTATTTATTGTGTTGGTGTGCTCGTTGTACCGCTTTCCGCTTCTTTCTTTAACGTTTCTGAGCTTTCACCATTGAAGAAGCGTGACATATACTCTTTATTCGCATCCACATTAATATCTAGCACAGAGCCTGCTTGCGGATAACGTCCATATTGATACGTCCCTTTTAGTGGAATCGTCATACGGTCGATGTTCACACCGCCGCCTTTTACGGCATTAAACATTAACCCTACTTGTTGGCTTGTCGTTAAATCCGTTTGAATATAGCCTTCAAGCGCACCAATTAGTTTTGGATAGTTTTTTACATTTGAAGCAGATAATACTTCGTCTTTCAATGCCTCAATCGCTTGTTGCTGGCGTTCTACACGACCAAAATCACCCTCTGCATCATAACGGAAACGTGCAAAGCCCAGTAATTCTTTCCCGTTCAAGCGCTGTGTGCCTTTTTTAAGGCTTACGCCAATATTTTTCGACATGTCATGCGGTACATTTACTTCTACCCCATTTGGTGCTGCAACATCCACTAATTGCTCAAAATTTTTAAAATCAATAATTGCATAGTGATTAACTGTTACGCCAAACATATTATTTAATGTTTGCTGCAGTAAAGAAACGCCACCTAAATAATACGCCGTATTTAATTTATAGCCTGTTTCGTATCCTGGGAAATGACTATAAATGTCGCGCATAAACGATACCATGCGTACATCATTTGTTTCCTGGTCCCAAGAAATGAGCATCATCGTGTCGGAACGTGATTGTTCTTCACCACGCGTATCGATCCCAATTAATAAAATATTTTCAACATTATTAATCGAAGGATCTCCTTTAAATTCAATTTCTTGTTTATTTTCTTTTGACGCGAGATTATGCCCCGCCTTGTATTGGAAATAAAAATATCCCCCTAGTGCAAGCAAAATAGCGAAGAAAAATACGCCAAAGACACGTCCTTTACGCAATTTACGTTTTTTTCTTTTTGCCTGCTGTCTACGCTGTTCTGTCATCGAGAAGCCTCCTTTATTCCTTATATAAACACTAAGAATTATCTTTACTAACGAAAGCAAGTATGTTTACAATGAAAACGTATAAACGCCCTTCTACATATTAGTAGTGATTTGTAGTAGAATCAAGCGTTATCAATCATTCCCCCACGAAGGAGATTTCATAATGACACAGTCAACTTTACACAAAGCCACATTTGCAGGTGGTTGTTTTTGGTGTATGGTCAAACCATTCGTTGAATGGGATGGCATCGAATCCGTTATTTCAGGTTATATGGGCGGTACAGCCGCTACTGCTACGTATGAGCAAGTTAAAAAAGGCACTACGGGGCATAAAGAGGTTGTCCAAATAACCTATGACCCTACTCTGTTTTCATATGAACAATTGCTTGAATTATATTGGCAGCAAGTCGACCCTACTGATGATGAAGGGCAGTTCCAAGACCGCGGTGACAATTACCGTGCAATGATTTTTTATCACGATGAAAAGCAGCGTCAAGCTGCTGAAGCGTCCAAGCAAGCATTAATTGCCAGCAAGCGCTTTGCACAAGTTGTCACACCAATTGTCCCCGCACAAGCCTTTTATAAGGCCGAAGATTATCATCAGGATTTCTATAAGAAGAGTCCACAAGAATATCATGACGACCGGAAGCAATCAGGTCGTGATGACTTTATCGATGCACATTGGCAAAAATAATTCGTTATTAAGACGTATCTATGTATGAAAGGTTCTTTTATGTAGTACCCTCGTCAAAATTTTATAAAACACGCTAGGAGATGGAATATATGGCATTGATTCTTATTATCTTGCCGGTGTTGATCGTCTTTGCGATTGGATATATCGGGCAAAAGAAACTACAGCTTGATATTAAAACGATTTCGACGATGTCTCTTTATTTAATGTCGCCACCACTTGCCTTTCGTACTTTTTATCAAACGCCGATTACAAAAGATTATGCATATATTTTTGCCTTTGCAATTTTACTATGTCTTCTATTATTTATTGTGACATGGTTTGCTTCAAAGAGCTTACGCACGTCGCGTTCAGAGTCTTCTGCCATGATGCTCGGAGCGGTCTTTATGAATAGTGGCAATTACGGCGCACCTGTCGCATTATTTGCATTTGGGAATGAAGGCTTTCATGTCGCCGTCATTATTATGGTCATCCATTCGCTCTTTATGAACTCACTCGGCATTTTCTTTGCATCAATAGGTTCAAAGGACAATGCCTCGGTGAAAGAAGCACTCAAGCAAGTATTTCATATGCCGGTATTATACGGTGCCGTGGCAGGTGTAGCCCTCCAATTACTGCATATTCCAATCCATCAATCGATTATGGATGGTCTTAGCCTCGTCGCCGATGCATCGATTCCGGTTGTCATGCTTGTCCTTGGTATGCAATTAGCATCGATGTCACGTCGTCGTGTCAACTATCCCGTTATGGGTGTTACAAGCGTCATTCGTATTGTTGCGTCGCCACTAATTGCCGCTGCCATTTTATACTTTATGCCACTTGATCCGTTAATTAAATCGGTGCTTATTTTACAAGCGGCGATGCCTGCAGCTGCAAATACAACAATGCTCGCACTGCAATTTGATACAGAGCCAGACCTTGTATCATTCACAACATTTATGACAACGATTGTTAGTATTATTAGCATTCCGGTTGTACTCTTTTTCCTTGGTGTATAGCAGCAGCTGCTGTTGTACACTTTTTATTAGCTTAAAAGGAGGATGTTCATTGAAAGCAATTCCACCATCACTATTATTACTAACCGCCACCTTATTATGGGGTGGAAATTTTGTTATCGGGAAAGCTGTCGCTACTAACTTGCCACCATTCACGCTTGCATTTCTTCGCTGGTGTGTGGCCCTTATCATCTTTTTACCGATCGTTTGGAAGCCCTTAAAGCGTGATTTCAAACAAATCATTCAGCACTGGCCAATTTTACTCCTACTAGGATTTACTGGTGTCGCCGCCTTTAATACACTCGTCTATATTGGCGTTCACTATACGACATCGATTAATGCTTCACTTATGAATATGTTAACGCCGGTGTTCATTTATTTATTAAGTTTTATCTTTTTAAAGGAGCATTTAAATCGCTTTCAGTTAATCGGCACGGCCATGTCATTCATCGGCGTCTGCTTAATTATTTCACATGGTTCTCTTGTATCACTGCTTCATTTCACGTTTAATAAGGGCGACGTTATCGTCATTATTGCGGTCATTTTGTGGAGTATTTATTCACTTCTAGTTAAACAATACGCAACGCACCTTCCCGGACAAGCGACCTTTTTTCTGTCGATTGTCATCGGCACGATTATGCTCGCACCATTTTTCATTTATGAGCAAATAACTGTCACAGCACCAATTGTCTGGAATGGCTTAAGCTTTTTTGCGATCTTTTACACCGGTATTTTCGCATCAATCATTGCCTTTTTAGCATGGAATACTGGTGTCGTTCGTTACGGAGCGAACCGCGCTGGTATTTATTTAAACTTCATTCCGGTATTTGCATCTATTTTCGCTGTGGCTTTTTTAGATGAATCCCTACTATGGTCCCAAATCGCTGGTGGCTTGTTTGTTATCGCAGGCGTTTATACAACGAGCTTGCATCTTAAAAAATCTTTCGCATCTTCTGAAAAATAATTTTTACCGCGCAAACCACCGCCCTACATACATTTGATGATTTTTCGCAAAAAAAATTTTCTATTATACAAACTTTTCATCGTGCCAAAACGTTTAATTATTACAAGAAAAGGTTATGAATAACTATAAGACAAGCATGACCTACAAGGAGGCGTTTAAGATGAAAAAAATGACAAAAACATTCGGTACTATCGCATTATCGCTAGGATTACTTTCAACGACCATCGCGACAGACACTGTGAATGCAGCAACGTATGATACCGCATCAATTAAGGATTTCCGTACTGTACATACGCAGACTTCGGTATATTCTAAACCATCGCAAACAGCCAAAAAAGTAGGCTCACTTCGTTCAACGGAAGCAGTTGTTATTAACAAAAATGTGGCAAATGGTTGGACGAAAATCCGTTTCGGTTTTGAGACAGGATATGTGAAAACATCCGCGCTAAAAAAAGCGGCTGCGAACACGTCTACATCATACGCAAAAAATATTTCAAAAAAATATACGTATGCAATGCCACAAAACAAAGGCTCTGAATTCACAACACAATATGTTGCACAATTTAAAAAGGCAATGGCGTATAACGACTCATCTGTTAACTTCTGGTTCTATAATTCTGAGCCAGATGCACAAGGGGTAACAGAGTACGATACAGCGAAAGGTTTATATGTTGGGAATGTGGATACAGGAAAGCTAGAGCTAGCTGTCCCATACCCAGCGAAAAAAGGCACTTCATTTAAAGGCTTTGATCATAAAAAGTCAGTTGTATTTTCGACAACAGCTACTGTAAAACTTCACGGTAAAACGTATAAAAACGTCGTTATCATTAAAAATGGCGGCCAACAATATTACTACGCACCAAACAAGGGGCTAATCCAATTACGTGAAAATGGTAAGGCACTTGTTAAATTAGTAAAATAACGCAAAAACGTTAAAGAGGCTTGGTTGCGACCAGCCTCTTTTTTTGTTGCGCACGACGCCTCAATTGTACGCGCTGTGGTATAATGAGCACTATGTTTAAAGAAAGGCGTGAACACGTTGAAATTAAAAAATTTACCAAAAAAAATTGGTCACTATGATAAAGTTCACTTAATCTCGCATACAGATTTAGATGGCGTTGGACCCTCAATCGTCTTGCAAGCTTATGGCATTATGCACGAAGCTGATTTTGTTGAAACACGTAAAGTCGATGAAGCAGTCCTTGCTCGTTTAGAGGAGCTTCAAGATAATGAATTATTAATCATTACCGATTTAAGTGTAAGTGAAGAAGTCGCTGAAGCGATTACGAAAGTAAACAAAGAACCAAATGCACGCTTTGTTTGCCTTATTGACCATCATGCCTCTGCTCTTTATTTAAATGATTACTCATGGGCATCTGAGATTCCTCTATTAGATGACATTAAAATGTCTGCTACTACATTAATTTTCAAATACTTAGATGAGGCTGGCTATGTGGTCAATCCTCAGTCTCAAGAAGAAGATGCAGAAGTCATCGATTATAGCCCACAGCAAATTGCTGTATTCTTTGATCGTTTAGCACGCTTCGTTGAAAATGTACGTCTATACGATACATGGGATTGGCACGCATTAAAAATTCAAGAAGCTGCTGACTTAAATACGATTTTCTATGCACGTCGACGCCATGAATTCATTAAAGACCGTTTTAACTACATCTTAACTGGCCAACTATTTACAGAAGCCGATGACACGTACTTAACGTTCTCAAAAGATGAATTACGAAAAGTGTTGAAGAAAAAAGAAAAACAACTCGTTATTGTAAAAGACTATTCATTAGAAGGCCATGACACACCACTTAATATCGGTGTTGTTGAAACCGATTCGTATATTAGCGAACTTGGCAATCATTTAGCGGAAAAATTCGCTGAAGAAATTGATTGCGTCTTTATTGTTAGTCTTGTTAAAAATCGTGTATCCCTTCGTTCAATTGGCAAAGCAGTCAATTTATCAGAAGTAGCGAAGCACTATAATGGTGGCGGACACCCTAATGCATCAGGCTGTGACCTATCAGCACTTGGTATGGACTTTATCGTTGCCATCCAAAATGCACCGAAAGCTATTAAAAAATAGTAATTTTACAAAAAACGGCACTATCCCATTATTTTCATTCACATTTTGGACAAAATTTGATTTTAAGAGAAAACCGCGCTGCAATGCGGTTTTCTCTTATTTTTAGGTAAAATGAAACCGTTTACTTTTGTCAGAAAATAAAAAAATTATATGTTAGGGCTAGCGGAATGTGTCTATTTTGTGTAAAAATGTACGTAGGTAATTGAATTAGGATTTAATTACATCAATACGTGAATTCATCGGATGAATTAGCATATTTAAGTCATCCATCGTGGCATCCATATCTTTATACATAAAGAGGTCCACAGTAATTAATGACCGTGTCATTAAATATCTTTTTTAGGGGGAGTTATTGTGAAAGAACAAATCGCAAAACGCTTAGGCATTAAAGGATTAGAAGAAAAAGTAATGACTGCTAGTGAAGCTGCTGCACTTATCGTAGACGGTACTGTTGTAGGTATGTCAGGCTTCACACGTGCTGGTGACGCGAAAGTCGTTCCTATGGCATTAGTAGAACGCGCTAAAAACGAACAAATTAAAATTGATGTATACACTGGTGCTTCATTAGGTCCAGAAGTTGATAATCACTTAGCTGCTGCTGGTGTTATTAACAAACGTGGTCCTTTCCAAGGTGACCGTGTAATGCGTAACTTAATCAACACTGGTGAAATCACTTATGTCGATGCCCACCTTTCTCACAACGCTGAGTTAGTTCGTCAAGGTGTTATCGGTCCAATTAAACACGCAATCATTGAAGCTGTAGCAATCACTGAAGATGGTTACTTAATCCCAACAACTTCAGTTGGTAACTCACCAATCTTCGCTGATTACGCTGAAAACATCATCGTAGAATTAAACATTACACATCCAGAAACATTAATCGGTATCCACGATATTTATGTTCCAGGTGAACAAGGTAAACGTGAACCATTCCCAATCACAAACGCTGACCAACGTATTGGTACAAAAGGTATCAAAATTGATCCTGCAAAAATCCAAGCAATCGTTATTTCTGAAGAGCCAGATGCACCTTCATTAATCGTTCCTCCAGACGAAGAAACACAAAAAATGGCGGACCAATTATTAGAATTCTTCCAATCTGAAATCGACGCTGGTCGTTTAACAAAAGAATTAATGCCTCTACAATCAGGCGTAGGTTCTGTAGCAAACGCTGTACTTGATGGCTTTGCAAACTCAGATTTCGAAAACTTAGTCGTATCTTCAGAAGTACTTCAAGATGCTGTATTCAATTTAATCGATGCTGGTAAAGTACGCTTTGCAGCAGCAACTTCTATTACATTAACAGAAGAGTTACAAAAGAAAGTTTACGGCAACTTAGAAGCATACGCTGACAAGATCTTACTTCGCCCACAAGAAATCTCAAACCACCCAGAACTTATCCGTCGTTTGGGCCTAATCTCGATCAACACTGCACTTGAGTTAGATATCTACGGTAACGTAAACTCTACGCATGTATCAGGCACAAAAATGATGAACGGTATCGGCGGTTCTGGTGACTTCGCACGTAACGCGCGTCTTGGTATCTTCGTAACGAAATCATACGCTAAAGGCGGCGATGTTTCTTCAATCGTGCCAATGGTTTCTCACGTTGACCACACTGAACATGACGTTGATGTTATCGTTACAGAACAAGGTATCGCAGACTTACGTGGCCTAGCTCCAAAAGAACGCGTTCCATTAATCATCGAAAACTGTGCACACCCAGATTTCAAAGAACAATTATGGGATTACTACAACCGTGCAGTTGAAAAATTAGGTAACGTACAAACGCCTCACATCTTAGAGGAAGCTTTATCTTGGCACGTAAACCTAGCTGAAAACAAAACAATGAAAAAAGAAGTAACAAAATAACTTCTTTTTAGAGAGAAGCTGTCGAAATCGACAGCTTCTTTTTTCATGTACAATCCCCTACTATTTCAAGCGAAACGCTATCTTGAAAACATTGTGCATGTTATAATGGAACCATTGTGAAAAAGGGAGGAACATAACTACATGATTCAAGTAAGTAATGTAGGTCTTCGCTATGGCGATCGTAAGCTATTCGAAGATGTTAATATTAAATTTACACCAGGTAACTGTTACGGTTTAATCGGCGCAAATGGCGCAGGTAAATCAACATTCTTAAAAATTCTTTCTGGCGAAATTGAAGCGCAAGAAGGTAACGTTAGTATGAATCCAGGTGAACGTCTTACTGTTTTAAAACAAAATCACTTTGAATACGAAGAATTTACCGTTTTAGAAACAGTCATGATGGGTCACAAACGATTATATGAAGTTATGCAAGAGAAAAACGCCATCTACATGAAAGATCCATTCACAGATGAAGATGGTATCCGCGCAGCTGAACTTGAAGGCGAATTCGCTGACATGAACGGTTGGGAAGCGGAATCAGATGCCGCTATCCTATTACAAGGTCTTGGTATCTCAGATTCAATGCACTATATGAAAATGGCTGAACTGACTGGTTCTGAAAAAGTTAAAGTGTTATTAGCTCAAGCACTATTCGGCAAACCCGATGTACTATTACTAGATGAACCTACCAACCACTTGGACTTAAAAGCGATCCAATGGTTAGAAGAATTTTTAATTAACTTTGAAAACACAGTCATCGTCGTATCCCATGACCGTCACTTCTTAAATAAAGTTTGTACACATATCGCTGACCTTGATTACTCAAAAATCCAAATTTACGTTGGTAACTACGATTTCTGGTATGAATCAAGTCAATTAGCACAAAAAATGTTAAACGATCAAAACAAGAAAAAAGAAGAAAAAATTAAAGAGTTACAAGCATTCGTTGCACGTTTCTCTGCTAATGCTTCTAAATCTAAACAAGCAACATCTCGTAAAAAAATGTTAGACAAAATCGAATTAGATGATATTCGTCCATCAAGCCGCAAATATCCATTCATTAACTTCACAATGGAACGCGAAATTGGGAATGACGTATTAACTGTAGAAGGTTTAGGTAAAACGATTGAAGGCGAGCAACAATTTAAAGATGTCCGCTTATCAATCAACCCTGAAGACAAAGTCATCCTTCTTGGTAATCCAATCGCGAAAACAGCATTCTTAAAAATTATTGCTGGTGAGGACGAAGATTACGAAGGTACATTCAAATGGGGTGTAACAACTTCTCAAAACTACTTCCCTCTTGATAATGAAGAATTCTTCCAAGGTTCTGAAAAAACACTAGTGGAATGGTTACGTCAATTCTCACCAGAAGACGAAACAGAAACATTCTTACGTGGTTTCTTAGGCCGTATGCTATTTAGTGGTGACGAAGTGAAGAAAAATCCTTCTGTTCTTTCAGGTGGCGAAAAAGTACGTTGCATGCTTTCTCGCATGATGCTTTCTCATGCAAACGTACTACTGTTAGATGAACCTACTAACCACCTTGATCTTGAATCAATCCAAGCATTAAACGAAGGATTAATTAACTTTAAAGGTGCGATGATCTTTACATCTCATGACCATCAGTTCATCCAAACAATTGCGAATCGTGTAATTGAAATCCGTGAAGACGGTTCAATCTTAGATAAACAATTATCATATGATGATTTCCTTGATTGGAAAGAAGAAAACAAATTAAACTAAACGCTTAAAAAAAGCACGTTCAACGTATCTAAACGTTGAACGTGCTTTTTAATTCGTTATCGGTAGTTAAACTGGTAAAAGCTTGGTGTGCGCGTTTCAAGCTCACAGACGCAGTGGTAAGGGTAGGTCACATGTAAAATAGACGCTTCCTCTACTGGTGCTCCATTATTTAATGCATTTAGCTTGCGCTCCATTTCAGCAAATGAACGTTTTACTGATGCTCCGCAATGTTTACAATAAATTTCCACTTCATAAACACCCTGACTTTCATAAAAGGCGGTATCTAAATAGATATTGGAAAAAGTCCCATTGCTTGATACTTTAACGAGTGGATGATTAAAAAATGCTTTCATTTTATTTGTCGTATCTTTGGCGATAGTTTTCACTTTACTTTTCACTTCTAAGCGCTTTGTTAACTTCTCATCTGGTAATTTAATGAATGTTACTTTTGAATCGAAGCTCATTTTAATTTCTGACATACAATTCCCCCTAACCATCCTTATTACTCTCATTATATGGAAAAGTAAAATGTTCTACAATGCTCTATACAAAATAAAAAGGAATCGCGTCATAACGCAACTCCTCGAATGATTTATGAAGCACGATGGCTACGACGACCTGTAAATAGATCGATAAAATAAGCTAGTGCAATAAAGCCATGTACAAACCAGCTAACAATTGGAATCCATGTAAATAATGTGGCAATAATCGCTAAAATCGGCACAACCTTTGAATCACCTGTTGCAAAACGGAAGGCTAAAATGACACAGTGAATAATAAATGCTGTTGTAATCGTTGCAAAGCCCGTTCCCCACGTCACGATATCACTCAAAACAGGGATGGCAAAAAAGAATTCATATAAAAAACCGACAATCGTTGGTAATAAAAACATTGCGTTCACTCCTTTTTATTCGCTATACATACTATACGAATGAAGTACTTAAAGGTTTCAATCAATTTCTGTTACAAACCCATATTTTGAAATACCGACGATATGCTCCGTTTCAATGTATTGTTCCACTGTTATGACACCGAGGGCAAGTAGAAACATCATCATGGCAAACATCCCTACTATAATTTTCTTTTTCATTATTGTTCAACCTCTCTGCCTTAATAAGATAAGCATAGAACAATATTAAGTCTATTATGTGTCAATTGCTGAGAAATTTTGTATACTATTAGTAGAACGTGCAAGGAGGCTATTACAATGGTTCGCATTCAAACAGAACAACGTGAACAAATGCGTCAATTTCGTGTAGAAATGACACGTTTTATGATGGCGTATAAATTTGCGCTTGATGAAATGGATACGAAAGTTCGCATTTTAAAAGAGGAATTTCAGTTAATGCATGAATACAATCCAATCGAACATGTGAATACGCGCTTAAAATCACCCGAAAGTATTTTGAAAAAGGTTGCAAAACGCAATCTTCCTTATACACTAGATGCTATTAAAGAGAGTCTAACCGATATTGCTGGCATACGTATTATTTGCTCATTCGTATCAGATATTTATCGCTTAAAAGAAATGTTTGAGCGTCAAAGTGACTTAGAAATTGTTGAAGTAAAAGACTATATTGCACATCCAAAAGAAAATGGTTACCAAAGTTTACACATGATTTTAAAAGTACCGGTCTTCTTATCTGATCGTGAGGAACATGTCTGTGTAGAACTCCAAATCCGTACCATTGCAATGGATTTTTGGGCATCACTTGAGCATAAAATCTATTATAAATACAATAAGCAAATCCCTAAGCGCTTAACAGATGAATTGAAGGAAGCAGCTATTGCAGCAGCACAACTTGATTATAAAATGGAAAGTTTAAACCAAGAAATTAATATTTTAAAACAACAGGATCATGCAAATGAGGAACCGATCTCTAGTAACGGAGAAGCACTAAAAATTTTATCTGCATTAAAACAAATTGGTCTTTACGAACAAGCATAATAAAACACCGGTATTGTCTATTCAGACGGTGCCGGTGTTTTATTCGTCGTTTCATAAATGAATGGACGTGACGACCATTCTTGTCTATGTAATGCCCCGTCAAGGAGCGAAATCGATGTTATGCTTCCTCTAAAAAACGATAGCCTTGCTCATCCATCGCTTTTTTCAACGTTGTAAATGCTTTTGGTCCAATACCATGTAAACGTTGTAGTTTTGTTGCTGAAATGGACTGTAAATCTTCCAATTTATACAGTTCTGCCGTATGTAACGCACGAATTGCAGGGCGCGCAACACCTTCTGGCCAATGATTCATTGTACGAATATCCTCCTTTAAAATTAGGCATATGCCTACAACCCCAAGCTCAATTCACAAAAACGTGCATATAAAAACAACGACCTACAAGAGTATGTCGTAAAAGTATATGTTTTTTTAGCTATACGTTAAGTTGAGAAATGAATTATTTAGTAGATAGTTATCTATGGGGATTTAATGGCGTCCACTGTGTTACTAGAACCCATTAAATAATGAATGTGTAGTATAACAAAATACTTCTTACAAGTTCACTATTTTAGCACATTTTTTCTATTTTACGAACAAGGAATGTTGTTTTTTTTGAAAAAAAATGGCTTTTTTTATAAAATGTCAAGATGTGTTCATAATTTTAGTTTTTTTTGGCAATCATTCTATTTTTACGCTCTTCTAGTGAATCCGTGAACTAGATAACAATATGTACACTGTTATTTTTTGACGCATAAGTTATGGTTGATTTACACTGAAGAGGATAGAAAAAAATCGCTTCGTCCGTTAATAAATGATTGGAGGCTCCACAGATGAATATTTTTTGGTATGTGAATATTATTGCGATGATTGCTTATATTGCGCTATTTTATTATAAATGGAAAAAACCAGCTGCATTTTCACATAATGTATTGTATCTATTATTAGTTTTCGCAATCGTATCTTATTTTATCGCAGAAGGACCTTATCCACTTACACGTGCTGTAGCATTTTTCGTATTATTAATACTTGATTTAACCTTATTATTACAGCAAAAGCAGCATAAACAACCATAAGAAAAAGCAGGAATGTACGTTCCTGCTTTTTCTTATACAAACGCATCTTTAGAACGAATACTTGTAAAATATTTACTTAATTCTTCACTATAATGGGCTGCATCAATATAAGGTACAAATAATTCGTTTGCACGGCGTTTCGTGTCCTTTGTAGCATTTGACGTAGCAATACATAGCGCATCACGACATTCAAAATAAGCGCGACCTGTTGCAAAATTTTCAATTTCTGTCATCGTCAATATTTGTGTTACGCCACCAAGCATAAAAGCAAAACGTCCTTCATTTGAATTCGCAATTAGATGCACACCATAATCTTCTGAAGGTGGTTTTTCGATATCATTAAAGCCAATTTGCTCTAAATAAAAAATCAAGGCTTCAAGTGCCTGTTCATGTGTACAGTTTTCTAGCGATGCACGCATAATCATCAACGGTACTGAAGCATCTTTCTTAGTAGGCTTTGGCTCTTTAGGTAGTTCTTGTTTTTCACGTGATTGTCTCGTGCGAATTGAATTTTTATAAAGAACTCGAAGAGCATCTGCAAATAAATATACACCCGCCACAATAAATAAACCTAAAAGAATACTCATCCATCGTGTCGTCCATGCATAATGCATTGCCTGCATTATTTTGTGTCCATACGTATTTCCCGACATAAAAAAAGCAAAGAGTAAAGGGCAAATCGCAGCATAGAATATTAATCCAAATGACAGTATTAACTGAAGCCATACTGAATGTAATGGTGTAGCAGCGCGCTTTATTTGCTCATCGCTCGTCAACATTGTTGACTCTTGGTGATGTATTGATTTTTGTTTGTTCATCAAGTTCACCCTTTACTTTATCATCCTCTCAAGTATACAAGACAAAAAATACGGGCTCATGAGATAAACAACTTAATTTTAAGGTTTTTTTAATAGTTATAAAAACATACTTATTTTATATTATTTGCTTTTAAATGATACTTTTTAATCATTTTATGTTTTTTTATAAAAGTAACTATTAATAACCACATCATACGTATTCATTTTTTAGTTATTTATACTGTTTTTTAAATAACAGGCTTTTCTACGGTCAATTGCAGTGACTCGATTGTCAGTGGTAATGCATCAACCACTGTTTGTGATAATGTATAATCGGTCGCTACAATTTCTGGTAATTGCAACGCTTCGTCAATGACCTTTACATAATCTAATGGTAATGATGCGATATTTGCGATACTTGCTTGTAAACGCAATTGTTGCTTCGCATCTAAATAATGCTTTGTCATCGGCACAATTGTGGGTAAGAATTGATTTAAAAGTACCTGTGCCTCACATAATCCATCAAAGCGCTTTAGACGATGAATCGCTTTAAAACGCTTTGTCGGGTCATTCGGAACAGCATAGTTAATCGCTTCTACCCGCTCACTTAAGCTTGCTAGCTCGGCATTTACGACTTCTTGAAGACGCTGCGCTATCAGTGGCAATGCCTCAATAACGGCCTCCTCATAACGTTTTGTACGCTTATAAGCATCAAGCATTTGCGCACGAATTACCGGTAATTCAGCACGAATACGTTGTAAGCGCTCATTATGCTCTTTTGTAAATAGATTCAACATTAATTTACTACGTGATTTGCGCTCTAGCGTCTCTAATTCTACTTTTACTTCATTATATTGTTGGTGCACACGGCGATAATAATGAGCTGCTTCTAAATAATCATTACTCACCGTGACAAATTCTAATAAAATATGTTCCTTAATAAATGATTGATGCTTAATAAACTGCACGACTTGGTATAAAGTTTGTGCGTTCATATATTGTGTCACAACTCGACCTGCACGTTGTTTTAATGCATCAAATTCCTCACTATCATGGGAAGGGACTTGTTCTAATTGCGTAATCTCATGCTCTAATTGCTGACGTGCTTCTAAATATGGATCTCGTTGTAATAGATTTGAAATTTCCGTATAAAAGCGTTCTAGCCATTGTAATAGGCGATCGGCTAATTTTACAATACGTATTTTATTGTATTGTTCATTTTCTAGTAATGTTTCTTGAATTTTCGCTGTGTCAGATTCGGCAATAACAGCTCTAAAAGGACTTTCTTCAATTGTTAAAGGTTCTTTACTAATCGCTAGTGGTTGAAAGCCCATTTTTGAAAGGCGCTTTAATAAACACTTTTCAGACGGTGTCATATCTATCTCTTCTAGTAACCAGTAAATATCATCCGCGCGGCGTAATACGCTTGGCGGAATAAATAGCGCATGCTCTTTTGACATCGCTGGCACATCAATGAGCGATACGTGCTCTAATAAATGTTCATTTAAAAAGACATCAACATAATCAAGTGCTTCCTGAAGTAAATGAGCACCTTCACTTGCCATCGATGTAAAGAGCGCTAAATGTCTCAAATCAAATGATGCTACTTGTCCATCTAAAAAATGGGCATCTAAACGCTCCTCTAAGCCAGCGCGAATAATTGAGACACTAACAACAGCGCCCTTCTCAAGTAATAGTGGCATTAACGGACGCTGCAGCTGATTATTAATGAATGTTGCTTGCCGTTCACTATCACTGCTTAGTACTAACACTTTTTTTGGTTGCTTTATATCATCGATAATAATACTTAAAATTTGTGCACTACGCTTTACATAGGATGTTTCTTTAATTAATTGATATAAGTCTTTTAACTGCTTGATGACATTATCAAAAAATTGTTTTTGTTGCTCATATATTGGCATATTTTCCGCGTTTGTTTGTTCAATCTTCATGTGCTATCTCTCCATCCATGCAAATCTCTATCTAATTAGTATGCGTAAATTCTTATTTATTTCGCACTACTTTATGTCTACTTTGTTTATCGGCATAATACGTCATACTTATTGTTAAAAAATTCATTTGGAACCTATATACCCAAAAAAATATTTTGAAACACGTATATTTTTAGTTCTTTCAAAGTCAAATGGATGTGTTTTTCCCTATTTATTTATTTTTTTATAAATAGAAAAAGAGTAGCAATCATTCTTAGTAGATGATTGCTACTCTTTTATTATTACGCGTGTGCGGGTGTATTTGCATGGAAGTTTGTACCGTCTGTTGTTGCTGTCACAACGCCAATACGAACAACGAAATCACCGAAGTGCTCTCCTTCTTCACGCTCTGTTGCATAACGGTTAAGCAATGTTGTGAGCTCTGCTAAAATACGTTCTTCATCGATATTTTCTAAATACATTTTACTTAGGCGGTCCCCGATGAATGAAGCACCCAAGTACATATTATAACGCCCTGGCCCTTTACCGATAAAGCCAATTTCAGCCATTGCGGCACGAGAGCAGCCATTTGGACAACCTGACATACGAATAACGATTTCCTCTTCATGAAGACCCGCTTCATCGATGATGGCATCAATTTTCGTAATTAAACCTGGTAAATAGCGTTCTGCCTCTGCCATCGCAAGACCACATGTCGGCAGTGATACACACGCAATCGAATTACGGCGAATCGCTGAGTAGTGCTTACCATCTGTTAAGTTATGATCTTCAATTAATTTTTGAATGACGCGTTTTTTCTGTGGTGTCACGTTCGCAATCATTAAGTTTTGGTTCGCAGTCATACGGAATTCCCCAGTATGTACTTTGGCAATTTCACGAATACCTGTCATCAGTGGGTAACCGTCGACATCTTTAATACGACCATTTTCGATAAATAATGTGAAATGCCATTTACCGTCTGTGCCCTTCGTCCAACCATAATCATCTCCGCGGCTTTCAAATACTGCCTCACGTGTTGGTTCAACGTCATAACCTAAACGACGGTTTAACTCTTCTTTAAACCATTCGATACCTACTCGGTCAATCGTATATTTGAATCGTGCGTTTTTACGGTTTGTACGGTTCCCGTAGTCACGTTGAATCGTTAAGATTTTTTCACATGTATCAACGATTTTTTCTTTTGCCACATAGCCAATCGTACGTGCTAGTTGTGGATACGTTTCTTGTTCACCATGTGTCATCCCCATACCGCCACCGACAGCGATGTTAAAGCCTTGTAGCTCGCCATCTTCTACGATAGCAATCAAGCCAATATCTTGTGAATAAACATCGACATCATTGCTTGGTGGGACAGCTAAACCGATTTTGAATTTACGTGGTAAGTAATGTTCACCATAAATCGGTTCAATATCTGGTGTACCGGCTACTTTTTCACCGTCTAACCAAATTTCGTGATAGGCCTGTGTACGTGGCAATAAGTGCTCACTAATTTGTGCGGCATAATCATAGATTTCTGCGTGTGTTGCGGATTGATGCGGATTGACACCATTCATAACATTACGGTTTACGTCCCCACATGCTGCAAGTGAATCAAGCAATACGGAATCCATTTTTTGCATGAATGTTTTCACATTCCATTTTACAATGCCATGAATTTGGAATGCTTGACGCGTCGTCACTTTCAATGTACCATTCCCGATCGTATTTGCCGCTTCATCCATCATTAACCATTGTTCTGGTGTTGCCGTCCCCCCTGGTGTACGTACACGCACCATGAATTGATACGATGGCTCTAATTTTTTCTTTTGACGTGTTAAGCGTTCATCACGGTTGTCTTGCATATAGCTACCATGGAATTTGATTAGCTGTGTATCCATCTCTGGAATTTTCCCTGACAATGGCTCTTTAAACGATTGCTCGATTGTTCCACGTAGGAAATTACTTTCGTCTTTAAAAATTTCATTTGCACTCGGTTTGCCTTGCGGTGCTTCTACTTTCTTCGTCATGGTAAAGCCCCCTCTTAATAAACGTCGCGTTGGTAGCGTTTTTGTTGTTGATACTGCACTAATGTCTCTACTGCTTCCTCGCGAGAAATATTGCCTTGTTGTTCAATGATTTGTAGTAATGCCTCATGCACATCTTTCGCCATTGCTTTTTCGTCGCCACAAACATAAATGACAGCACCTTGCTGCAGCCATTCGTATACTTCTTGTGCATGTTCTAATAAACGATGTTGCACATAAATTTTTTGTGCTTGGTCACGAGAGAAGGCTACATCCATTTTCGTTAATGTGCCGTCTTGTAAATAATTTAACCACTCTACTTGGTAGAGGAAGTCATAAACGAAGCATTGGTCGCCGAAGAATAACCAAGATTTGCCTTCTGCACCTGTTTCTGCACGCTCCTCAACAAATGAACGGAACGGTGCAACGCCTGTGCCAGCACCAATCATAATAATCGGTGTATCTGCATCTTGTGGCAATTTAAAGTTTGGATTTTCCTTCGTGAAAATTGATACCGTATCGCCAATTTCTAGGCGTTCTGCAACTTGACCACTTGTAACGCCCGTACGCGCACGACCATTTGCCTCATACGCTACTTTGCCGATTGTTAAATGCACTTCATCTGGATTCGCTGTATAACTAGAGGCAATACTGTATAAACGGTGTGGAATTGCACGAAGCTGTTCAACGAATTGCTGTGGTGTCCAGTCAAATGGACCATACTCTGTCACAAAATCAATTAAGTCACGGCCGTAGCTATATGCATGGAAATCACCTTCTAAAATCGGTGTAATGTCCGTTTTTGTAAACGCCGCTAGCTTTTGTACAAGCGGTTTTGACACAACCGTAATTTCAAGTGTATTCGTTAATGCTTCAAGTACAGTAACTGTCGTGTCTTGCACCGTTACTTGTGTTGTAGCATCAAAGCCTAAAACTTCTACTAATTGCGCCGCTAGTGCCGGGTCATTTTGTGGAATAATTCCAAGACTATCACCCGGTTCAAACGTTAAGCCTGAGCCTTCTAATGATAATTCGATATGATACGTTTCTTTATTTGAGCCATCCATGTTCAAATTGATTTTTTCTAAAATCTCAGCCTGGAATGGATTCTTTTTATTATAGGTTGATGTTGGTGCCGGTGCTGTAACGGTCTGAGTGGCTACTTCCGTTTGGCTAGACTGCTTTAACAATGCTTGTTGTACAGTTGTTAGCCACGCTGCTGCATCATCCTCATAATCTACGTCACAGTCTACACGTGGTGCGATTGCTGTAGCGCCAAGCTCACTTAGACGTTGATCAAAGTCAGCACCCGTTTTACAGAAGAATTCATATGAGCTATCACCTAGTGCTAGCACAGCATAATTTAGCTGGTCTAGTTTCGGTGCGCGTTTACTATGCAAGAAATCATAGAAACCAATCGCATTATCTGGAGCTTCCCCTTCACCATGCGTACTCGCGATAATGAATAAATTATCCAGCTTTTTTAAATCTTTTGGCTTAAAATCACTCATGGAAGCGACGTTAACATCTACTTGATTTTGTGCTAGTTCAGCACCAAAGCATTCCGCTAATTTTTGGCTATTACCTGTTTGTGATGCATAAAGAATCGTTGCTGTAATCGTTTTAGGTTTGCTAACTTGCTGCAGACCTTCTAATACGGCTGTTGCTTGTGCTGCTACAGCCTGTGGTGCGCTTAAATAACCATTCAACCAAATTTTTTGATTATCTGTTAAATTTGGGAGTAGCTCATTTAATAGCTTCACCTGTTGCTCGGTAAATGGACTGTTTTCGACTTGTAAAACCATGAATAATCACCTCATTATTAATGTTGGTAGCATTGACTACCGCTTCATTTGTGCGCTCAACAAGTACGTCTAATACTTTGTTGCCATATCCTAAGCTTTCGCAAATAATGAGCTGTTGCTCGACTTCTGCCTCTGCAATTGTTTTTTCAATATGTTTGCGCAATAACCCTTGGAATAATAAATATGGAACGATAAAAATTTTCTTTGCTCGATTTTGTTGTAAATTTGCAACATAGTCTTCGAATTTTGGTCCATTGCCGTATAAAAAGGCAATATTGACATTGCGTACACCAAAAAACAACTTTAGACGTGTCGCAATTTCTGTAAAATCACGTAATACTGCTGGGTCGCTACTACCACGACCAATTAGCAATACTTCGGAATCTTCTGTTAATTTTTCATGTGATTCTTGAATGCGTTGAAATAGTTGTAAAATCAACCGACGATCAATCCCAAAAGGCTTCCCATATGAAAAGCGTACATGCGGGAAACGGGCTTTTAGCGGCTCAATTGCATCGGGTATATCCTCTTTCGCGTGATTGGCAGTTAACAGTAAAATCGGGACAATCGCAATCGATGTAGCGCCCTGTGCAACACAGTTTGCTACGCCCTGCTCAATTGTCGGCTCCGCAAGCTCTAAAAAGCACATCTCCTGAATCGGCAGACGTATGCGCTTTTTCGCACGTTCAACGAATGCCCTCGCTTCCTCAATTCCTGCTGCTACCCTCGTTCCATGTGCTACATATAATACGGCTTGCATGCCTTTTCCTCCTTTACTTTAAAGCGGTTTGTAAAACGGGCTGTTCATTAAACCAAGCAATCTTCTCGCGCATACGAACCACTTCCCCGACGATAATCATGCTTGGATTTTCAATGCCTTCTTCATCGACAATACGTTCAATTGTTTCTAATGTCCCTGTCACGGTGCGCTGCTTATCATATGTTCCCCAATGGATTAGCGCCACCGGTGTTTGTGGACTTTTGCCGAAGCGTCGTAATTGTGAAACGATATATGGTAAATTTTTTACACCCATATAAACGGCTAATGTTTCGATATTCACTAATGATTCCCATTTTAAATCATCATCTTTGCCTGCTTGGCGATGTCCCGTCACAATAGCAAAGCTGCCGCTTAAGTCACGATGCGTCACAGGAATACCTGCATACGCTGGTGCTGCGATACCTGATGTCACACCAGGTACAATTTCAAATGGAATGTTTTCGTCTGCTAGCACTGCTGCTTCTTCAGCACCACGGCCAAATACGAAAGGATCGCCACCTTTTAAACGTGTTACGACTTTGCCTTCTTTCGCATAGCGTACGAGTGACTCATTAATATGTTCTTGAATCATCGCATGACGGTTTGGTAGTTTGCCACAAAACACAAGCTCTGCACCTGGTTTTGCATATGTTAATAGTTCTTCATTTAATAATCGGTCATATAAAATGACATCTGCTTCTTTAATTGCACGTAAGCCTTTTAACGTAATTAGTTCTACGTCACCAGGACCCGCGCCAACAATGTAAACTTTCGTCATAGCGATTGCTCCTTTTCTATGCTGCAATTATGTAAGTGAACAAAAAAAGCCCTCATTTCTCCCATGGTACATGATTACTATCACATCATAAGTAAAATAAGCGCCTCTAGTTGTCTAGTCAGCTGTTCGATTTTTAATTCCTAGTAAACATGTACAGATAATAAAATAAACTGTAAACAAAGTCAATAGCTAGGATTTATTTTTGCGTTTTACGTTGCTGTTGAAATCGCTGTTTTTCTACTCGATTAATTTGGACAATTACGCCGTCCTGAATTGTAATTTGTACTTCACCAAATTCAATTCCTTCAATTGCCTTTGCAATTGCTTCTAAACGCTCTGCATGTGTTGGTTGCGCCATGTTCGTGTCCTCCCCTTCAATCCTTAGTAAACGAATAGGTTTTAACAAGAATTGTTTCAATTCTATGCTGTAAGACAATAAATGTCAACTTTTTTTTGAGAATTAACAGAAAATTCGTCAAAAAGCAGAGTAGTTTACATTTTTCTATATTGCTACGATAATAGAAGTGGAGGTGTTTACATAATGGATAAATTAGTTATTTTTGGCGCAACAGGTGGCGTAGGTCAGCATGCTGTCCGCCAAGCATTATCAGAGGAATATGAGGTTGTCGCATTCGTGCGCTCCCCTGAAAAATTAACGCTTGAGGATGAACATTTAACGGTCATTCAAGGAGATGCTTTTGATGCAGAGGCAGTCGCACAAGCAATTGAAGGCGCGGATATGGTTGTTTCTACACTTGGTACACCGAAGGATAGTGATATCGAAAATCCAATCTCTGTCATGGTGAAAAATATTGTCGCCGGCATGACTAAGCACAATGTGAAACGCATTGTGTATACAGCGAGTGCGGGTGTCGATGGTGAAATTCAAGGTGAACGTGGTCAACAAGTGATGACGTATTTAAAACCGTATTTAATCGATCATAATAAATCAATTGACGCTATCAAAGAGGCCGGCTTAACATATACGATTATTCGTCCAATGGGCTTAACAGATGATGAGCCAAAACGTCGCTATGCGCTCTCTTATGATGATGTACCTGAAGCTGCACAATCAATTAGCCGTGATGATGTGGCAAATGCGGTTATCATGGCCATCCCAAATGCCAATTTCATGGGCCAATCAATCGCTGTTTTCAACATCTAATACATGAATCCACACTCCCTAGCATGGTATAGTGAAGCTATATTCATGCTAGGGAGGTTTTTTTATGACAACAGCTTGCGTTATTATTGACGTGCAAGGAAAAATTTTATCGGTAATGAATGACCCCGCACAAACATCTGAAAATCTAGTAAAGCTCCTTACGGGTGTCCAAACACTTGGCATCCCGACCATTTTACTTGAGCAATACCCCGATGGTTTAGGTCCAACAGATGAAGCCATTCAAACGGCTCTACCGCATGTACAGGCTATTGCAAAAACATCGTTTAGTGCATATCAAAGCGAGGCATTTATTGCCGCACTTCAAGCAGTTGACGGTTTAGAGCGCATTATTTTATGTGGTATTGAAGCACATATTTGCGTTTATCAAACCGCACGCGATTTACTGGAGGCTGGGTATATTGTCGAAGTCGTGGCAGATGCGGTCGATTCTCGCACAGCGGATAATAAACAAATCGGCATTGATCGGATGGCACAAGAGGGTGCGCTCATTACGAGCGTTGAAATGATTTTGTTTGATGTACTTGGTCATGCAAAGCACCCTCACTTTAAAACGATTAGTAAGTTAATTAAATAATAGAATAAAAAGATTCGGAAATAACCGAATCTTTTTATATTTTAATACCAAGTTTACTTGTAGGAATAATATTGTATATGTTATACTGACGCTACAATCATTCGAAAAGGGGTTTTTCACATGGCATTACATCCAGGTTCTGTTGACTATATCGAGGCACATAAAGGCGTACAATATTACGAACAAACACCTGAAGAAGCACGCCGCGAGCGCGCACTCGCACCAAAATTTAGCGTGCAGGTTGCAGGTATTCAAACGATTGAGGATCGTGTAATCCCTGTACGTGACGGCGAAATTAATGTGCGAATTTATACACCTGAGGGCAAAGGTCCCTTCCCTGTCATTGTGTATTATCACGGGGGTGGATGGGTATTTGGTAGCCCCGAATATGCAGATGGCGGCTGCCGCTATTTAACTGCGGCAACACAGGCAGTTGTTGTAAGCGTTGATTACCGCTTAGCACCTGAATATCCTTTCCCTACACCTGTAAATGACGCCTATGATGCCCTTGTGTGGGTGCATGAGCATGCAGCGCAATTACATATTGACCAGGAGAATATTACCGTTAGCGGTGATAGTGCTGGTGGTAATTTGGCAGCAGTTGTTAGTGCATTAAGTGCCGATTATGATGGGCCACCGATTAAACAGCAGGCACTCATCTACCCAGTACTTGATACTGATTTCACTGTAGCAAGCTATGATACCTTTGGTGAAAACTATGGCTTAGATAAAGAAGGGATGATTTGGTTTACGGAGCAATATGTCGATGCTGTAAATCAGAAAAACTCACTCGTTGCACCACTTCAAGCGAAAAATTTTGCACAGCTACCACGTACACTATTAATTGCGGCACAATATGATGTGCTCGTAGATGAAGGAATTCGTTATATTGACAATCTTCAGCGAGCTGGTGTACCGGCACAACGCATTGAGCTTGAAGGGCTCATTCATAGCTACTTTAGTAAAATTGAATTTTTCGATACTGAAACGAAAAAAACAGCCGAGCTAATTGCCAAATTTTTAACACCTTGTTAGTTAAAAGAGACCTGTATATATGCGGTCTCTTTTTTAGTGCAATTATCACATTTCAATTGATATTGATTATCACTTTCATTTATAATAGAAGAAATTTGTTAAAGGAGGAATTTTTTCTATGTTAGGGATTTTGTTTTATGCTTACGGTGCGCCGCAATCCATTGATGATGTGCCCGCTTATTTTGAACACATTATCGGTCGTACACCACCCGCTCCCATGATGGAGAATGTTACACAGCAGTTTAAACATTTACAAACAGCGGACCCAATCACGCTGTACGCACCACGCATCGCAGAAGCACTTGAAACGGTACTCAACCAAGACGGCGCGAACACGGTGCGTGTCTACAATGCCTATAAGCATACAGCACCATTTACCGATGATGCGATTCAAGCGGCACGTGCTGATGGCTGTACAGAGCTTTTAACGCTGACCGTCAATCCCATTTACTCTGCTTCAGGTGGCGGTAGCTTCCATGAAGAAGTAGCTGAAAAAGTAACAGATATGCCCGTTATACCACTGAAAAATTATTATGAAGCGGCATCCATTGTTGAAATGTATGCACGTCGTGTAAAAGCTGCCTATAATTTCTTACCACGTGAGGCAACGAAAAAAGTGTTTTATACTGTACATAGTCAAATTGTTGACCAAGAGCGTAATGCGCCATATGTTGCGGCTTTTGAAGCATTCGCGAAACTTGTATCCGAGAAGGCCGGTGTACCCGACTTTGAAGCGGTATATCGTAGCGGTCGTAAGGGCTGGTTAGACCCAGATGTGAAAGAGGCGATTCGCCGCGATACAGCTGCTGGCTTTGATGGCTTTGTGACATGTGAATTATTATCGATTGTTCCAGATATGGAGTCTTTCTTTGAAATCGGACGTGACTGCAAAGTATTATGCGATGAATTACAAGTTGCTTTCGTCCAAAGTGAATTCATCGGCGATAGTTTTGATGGTATCATGGCCCTTGCCAATGAAATTAAACAGCTTCATTATGCAAAAATTTAGATATTTCAAATAATTAAGTGGTACAATAAAGTGGAATTGATCGTAAAGGGGATTTTAAAATGTCAAAAGATAAAACAAATGTCGAGAGCTTCGACCTAGATCACACAAAGGTGCAAGCGCCCTACGTACGACTTGCTGGTACCAAAACGGGACAGCACGGCGATGTCGTAACGAAATACGACGTGCGCTTCAAGCAGCCAAATAAGGAACATATGGACATGCCTGCCCTCCACTCACTTGAGCATTTAACAGCTGACCGTATTCGCAATCATTCAGATCAAATTATCGATTGGTCGCCAATGGGCTGTCAAACAGGCTTTTATGTATCACTCATTAACCACAATGATTATGAAGATGTATTAACAATTTTAGAAGCAACGATGAAAGATGTACTAGAAGCTGACAGCGTGCCTGCTTGTAATGAAGTACAATGTGGCTGGGCAGCAAGCCATAGCTTAGAAGGCGCAAAACAATTAGCACAGCAATTTTTAGATAAACGCGATGAATGGACACAAGTATTCGCCACTGAATAACGAACTATCAAAAAGCAGCACGCGCATAATCGCACGTGCTGCTTTTATTTATTTTGGACGTGCGCGTGTAAAAATATCGCCAAGCTTCGCATAATGATTACCTGCTAAACGGCTCACGGCTTGAAGCCCATGCTCATCGACATAGCCTTTTTCCACATCATAATATGCTTCCTCTATATGAAAGCGCTCGACTTTTACGATAAATAAATCAAATGTCGGATATTCATCAAGTGTGACCGCTTTTTCAAGCGTACATTCCATACGAAACGGTGCCTCTAAAATTCCTGGTACATCGATTACCTCACTAGCTACTTCCGTTAAATTCGTCCGCGCAAGCTCACTGTCATTATAGGCTAAACTAGCGGCCGTTTCATTGACCATATCTACATTTTGCTCACTCGTTAAATGCACGACTAATTGCTTTATCGCATAAATATTACGAGCCGTATCTTTTGGTTGCCCGTCTTTTCGTTGCACAGATATGGAGATTAGCGGCGGATTGGCTGATACAATATTGAAATAGCTAAATGGTGCCGCATTAACAATTCCCTCTGATGATTTTGTTGTCACAAAAGCAATGGGACGCGGAATAATGGCCCCTGTCATTAACTTATAATTTTCGCGTTCTGTACGCTCGTTTGGATTTATTGAAAGCATATCATCACTCCTTTATGTCAGCATAACAAAAAAGAAGAGAGACAGCTATTTAGTTGTCCCTCTTCATGATTTTTAAGATAGTTTTTGTAGTTCGCGGCGCAAGATTTTACCGGTTGCATTTTTCGGTAGCTCTTCTAAAAAGGCAACGCGACGTGGCACTTTATATTTTGCTAAATGCTCACGACAATATGCGATTACTTCTTCTTCCGCCAAGGCATCCTCTGTTTTGACAACATACGCCATCACAATCTCTCCTTGCTCTGGGTCCGGCATCCCGACCGCAGCAGCCTCGGCGATTGCTGGATGCTCATACAGTACCTCTTCTACTTCTCGTGGGTAAACATTGTACCCACCGACAATAATGACTTCTTTTTTGCGGTCGACAATGTAGAAATAGCCTTCTTCATCACGACGCGCAAGATCGCCCGTATGGAGCCATCCATCTTTTAGGGCCGCAGCTGTTGCATCTGGCATTTTATAATACCCCTTCATGACATTTGGTCCCTTCACGACAAGCTCCCCAACTTGTCCGACCGGTACATCATGACCATCTGGGTCCACAACACGATTTTCGACATTGACGATTGATAGACCAATTGAACCTGCTTTATTTGGTCGGTCAATTGGATTGAAGCACGTCACCGGAGAGGCTTCTGATAAGCCATAGCCTTCACGAATCTTCACATCATATTTCGCTTCAAAATCATGTAATAATGCGACTGGTAGTGATGACCCGCCTGAAATCCATAAACGAACACTTTGCATATCTTCCTTGGTCGCACCAAGGAATTGATATAAGAAATTAAACATCGTTGGCACGCCAGCAAACATTGTCGCATTATATTTTTTAATAATACGCGTCACTTCTGCTGGGCTAAACTGTGGCACAATAAGCAATGTCCCACCTTGAATAAGCGGTGCATTTAATGCCACTGTTAAGCAGAATACGTGGAACATCGGCAGTGTCGTTACAACGCGATCATCATGACGAATATCTAAATATTTCCCAACATCACTTGCGTTAGCATATAAATTATCATGCGTTAGCATCACACCTTTTGGCTTTCCTGTCGTGCCGGATGTGTATAAAATAATTGCCGTATCGTCACCGACTGTCTCGATATCTTCTAGTGGATGCGTTTGTTGCATAAATGACATAAACGGAATAAACTTTTCAGCCACTGGACTCGTCGCCCAGCTCGTATCCGGTGTTGTTTCACAAATGATATATGTTTCCGTATACGTGCTATTCTCTAATTTTTCAATAACTGGCACGACACGGTCTAATGCAACAACCACACGTACGTCGCCATCATTTAAAATGTATGAAATCTCATCCGCTGTGTAGATGGGATTAATCGGAATAACGGTAATGCCTGCACGGAATGCCCCATATAACGCCACGATATAATGCGGTGAATTCCCTAATAATAGCGCTATATGGTCCCCTTTTTGTAAGCCTAGATGCTGAAGTCCTGCTGCAAAACGACTAATCTGTGCATCAAGCTCTTGATACGTCGTTCCTTGGTCCATAAAAACATACGCATGTTTATCCGCACACTCGCGGGCTGTTTCCGTAAAACGCGTTGATAAATTCATGTTTGTTCCCCCTTATATGGAATGAATGGCTATTCACATTCCATATTATAATCTAATTTACTAAAAAAGGAAAACAAAAAATATGTATTAAAGAGAATTTTTTTGATTATAAAAGAAAAAACGAGAAATGCATAAAATGCAGCCCTCGTTTTTCATTATTTTTCAATTAACTGACGTTGATGCCATTCAAACGTGCGAAAGTCCGATACTAAGTATGTTTTTTCATGAATAGCACGCGCTTCTTTCGTCATGCGCGCTAAATCCTTCGCTAAGAAACGGGCGCTTAAATGATTTAACAACAAGGTACCAACACCTGCTTGCTGCGCAACCGTTGCCGCCTCTATATTCGTCGAATGACCATATTGGCGTGCAAGCTTTGCTGTCGCATGGTCAAATGTCGATTCATGCACCAAGACATCCGCTTGCTGTGCTAATGCTAATGCATTGTCACATTGGCGTGTGTCGCCTAAAATGGTCACAATAAAGCCTGGCTGCGGCTCGCTTAAAACATCGACACTACGAACAGCGGTCCCGTCTTCTAGTACAATGTCTTGCCCAGCTTTTAAGCGGCCAAGTAGCGGCCCCTTTGGGACACCAAGTGCAGTTGCTTTTTTAATATCTAGTGCCCCTGCTAACGGCTTTTGCTCGATACGGTAGCCGAAGCAAGGGACTACGTGCTGTAGTGGCATCGCACGTACGATAAATTGCTCGTTTTCAAACACAATACCTTCCTCTACTTCAACAAATTCAAGCGGATAGGTTAAATGCGTGCCAGTGACATCATTTGTCATCTCTACCCATTCTTTCAATCCTTTTGGCCCGTAAATCGTTAGCGGTGTATCACCACCTAAGAAAGAGCGCGAGCCGATAAATCCTGGCAACCCATAAATATGGTCGCCATGTAAATGCGTCACAAAAATCTTATCAATTTTACGTGGCTTAATGGTCGTTTCTAAAATTTGATGCTGGGTTGCTTCGCCACAATCAAATAACCATATCGTTCCTAGTTCATCTAATAATTTCATAACGAGCGCACTTGTCTTACGCTCCTTTGAGGGCATTCCTGCACCTGTCCCTAAAAATTGTAGTTGCATTGTCGTTCCTACTTTCTATGATCATCTAAAAAATCTTTTGAAAAACTCGTTGGTGCATCATATGTCGATTTTTTCACACGTACACCACGCACAATAATATCTTGTCCAAATTTATCGCGTAATTCATTCATAATATTCATAACTGGCTCATCTCGCACATGGTCCGTAAATGTAAATAAATCGAGCTGTTCCATACGTTGCTGACGATTCTCGACCTGGCTAATACTGACGCCAACTAATCGTAGCGGCGCACCATTCCAGTGCTTGGTCGCGAGCTCTTTCGCCTCACGTGCAATATCATGCTGCTCATAAATTGCATTGACGAGCGTCTTACTACGTGTCGTCTGCTTCCAATCGGCGCTACGAAGCTGAATGGATATGGTTTTCCCTGCAAGATTTTTTGCTTGTAGGCGATTGGCTACACGCTGTGATAGCTGTGAAATCACGTCATTTAGCTTGCGCTCAGACAAAATATTTTCTGAAAGTGTTGTCGAATTACCAACAGATTTCGTATCATATATCGAAGTTGGGTCAACTGCACGATTGTCGATACCATATGCCTTTTCACGCATCCGTACACCATTTTTTCCAAACCAAGCACGAATATCTACTTCACTCGTAGCCGCTAAATCCCCAATTGTTTTAATATTGTGTGCCGCGAGCTTTTCTGCTGTACGCTTGCCAACGCCATGCATTTCAATAACTGGCTTAGGCCATAAAACAGCTTCAACTTGACGCTTTCGAAGTACGGTAATGCCCATCGGCTTTTTCATATCGGATGCCATTTTTGCTAAAAATTTATTTGGCGCAATGCCAATTGAACACGGCAAATCAAGCTCCTTTTTCAAGCGCTGTTGAATGTCCTCAGCAAGATTTAACGCATCTGCTCCGTGGACAATCGCCGTCACATCCATATAGCCTTCATCAATCGATACCGGCTCTACCAAATCCGTATACTCCCGTAGTATCGTAAACATCGCATTCGATGCGGCGCGGTACCGCTCAAAATTAGGCTTTAGCATAATCAATTCCGGGCATTGCTTACGCGCTTCTGTTACGCGCATCGTCGTATAAACCCCTCGTGCACGCGCTTCATAGGAACATGTCACAACAACTCCTCGCCGCTCTTTTGGGTCACCACCAACTGCAATCGGTTTGCCTTTTAGCGCTGGATTAATTGCTTGTTCAACCGATGCATAAAAACAGTTCATATCAATATGGAATAAAATGGCCATAGAGATTCCTCCCGAACTTTTGTTCTTATTTTTATTATAACATTTGAAACTGCTTCGGTGTAATATCATATGCTTCTTTGAATTTTTGAATAAAATAGCTTGCACTTGAAAAACCAATTTCTAGTGCAATATCCGTTACGGCTTCATCTGTATGCTGCAGTAATTCCCTACTTTTCTCTAAACGATACTTTAAAATATATTGAAAAGGGGTCATCTGAAGCGATTTCTTGAAGAGACGAATCGTTTCACTAGTGCTTAAATACACGACGCCCGCAAGTTCATCAAGCGTTAGCTTCTCCGTATAATGGATATGAATATACACTAGTAGTTCTTTTAAGCGCTCATCAAATGCCGGCTTTGTCACGCCTTTTTCAGCATGTGTACAGAGCAAATGAGCGACTTTAACAAAATCATCGTAAATGGTAAATTCATCGTCGCTCGCCATTGCATGTGCGATGATGGCTAAACATTCCTGTTGCCATCCATCATCTGTTAGTAATACATATCCATGCTTTGGCCCACGTTGTTCAAAGCATTGACGTAAAAAACGCGGCAATAAATCTGGTTGAATATTCCAACAGCGGTATCTCGCGTCGTCCGTTAGCGCATACGCTTCATGCACAACACCTGAATGAATCCACAAACCTTGACCCGCTTCAATCGTATGTACATCTCCTTGAACATGCATTTCGACACTGCCCGCTTCAACAATTTGCATTTGCCATTCATCATGCCAATGAAGTGGTATATAGCCTACGCTATTTGCGACAATCAACGTATTATAAACAATCGATGGAAATTCTGGGTTGTCATACAGTACTTGTTCCTGACCGAAAGGATTAATCGGGATATTACGTCGTTGCATGTTGCTCACCTCAATATCTTGATAGTTTTTGCGGATAAACCGCTATTTTTTCCGTTATCATTCCATTATAGTCGATATATCTTGATAGAAATAGGTGATAATGTGAGGAATCAACGATTTCTTGGTATCGTACTCGCGCTAATTGGCGCAAGCTTATGGGGATTAAATGGTACGGTGTCACAATATTTATTTCAGCATCAGCATGTCGATGTCAACTGGTTTGTGACCGCCCGCTTACTCGGGGCAGGTGTTATTTTACTCGGTTTACAATTAATTCGTAAAAAGCCGATTATGGCGGTTTGGCATTATAAGAAATTCGCGCTTCATTTAGTATTTTTTAGTATCGTTGGTATGCTTGGTGTGCAATATTCCTATATGGCGGCAATTGCGTACGGTAACTCTGCTGTCGCAACGCTACTACAATATACGGCACCCGTTTTTATTATCTTGTATTTAATTTTTTCTCGTCAGCAACCTTTTTTACGTATGGATGTTCTGATGATTATCGCTACACTTGTTGGCACATGGCTTTTGTTAACAGGTGGCTCTCTCGCTAATTTTTCGGTGCCGATGTCAGCCATTATTTGGGGCCTTATCTCGGCTGTAACGTTAGCATTTTATACACTGTATGCAAAAACGCTACTCGCGCATTTTTCAGCGCTTGTCGTTATCGGTTGGGCAATGCTAATTGCCGGCATTGGTATGAACTTTATTCATCCGATTTGGGCGGTCGGCACGATCGATTTTACATGGCAAACCAATATTGGCCTGTTCTTTACTATCTTCTTTGGTACAGCCATCGCATTTTGGTTTTTCTTCCAAAGCGTTGGATACTTATCGGCTAAAGAATCTACCTTACTCGGTACAGTAGAACCATTAATGGCGATTTTTAGTAGTATTATTTGGCTTGGTCTCGCATTTTCCGGTCTACAAATGCTCGGTGCGGCTTTAATTCTTAGCATTGTATTAATTATTTCATTAATGCCCAAATAAACTGTAACTTTTTGCTACACTTTCTCGTTAATTACTATATACTTAGTAACGAATGAGTTTTAGGAGGAGAAAGATGAAGAAGCTTGCATTAGCACTTGTCGCCATCGTTCTCGCTCTTGTTGTTTACAGTGTCGTATCAGCTACACAATCGACCGAAGAAGTGAAAAAAACTGTGCCAAAGAAACCAACAACACAAACGGTTTCTGTTACAGCCGATGACATTTCAAAAGGACAGCTTGTACTCATTAATGCCGATCATGAAGTCAATGACAAAGCAGTTCCGGAAGATTTAGTAACCTTATCGAAGCATCCAAAGCTTATTAAAAATTTTACAACAGCAGATGATTCGATTAAGATTTCTCGTGACATGCTAAGCGCTTTTCAGCAGATGATTCACGATGCGAAAAAAGACAATGTCACACACTTTGTTATCAATAGCAGCTATCGTTCGAAAAAGGTTCAAGCAGAACTTTACCGTACGAAAGGTGCAGACATTGCACTACCAGCCGGTGCGAGCGAACATAACTTAGGCTTATCAATGGATATTGGTTCAAGCCTTGGTTTAATGGAAAATGCAGAAGAAGGTAAATGGTTAGCAAAAAATGCCGCAAAATATGGCTTTATCTTGCGCTACCCTAGCGATAAAACGGATATTACAGGCATTCAATATGAAGCTTGGCATTTCCGTTATGTTGGCCTACCACATAGTTTAATTATGCAAAAGCGTGATTGGGTACTAGAAGAGTACATGAACTATTTGAAAAAGCATGACGCATTAACAACAACAGTAAATGGCATGACGTATACGATTGAACATCATGATGTAAAAGCGACGGGCACAACAACAATTGAAGTGCCACTTGAACAAAGTTACACCGTTTCTGGCGATAACGATCAAGGAGTTATTTTAACTATTTGGAACCCACAAGAAGACCCACAACAACAAGAAGCGGCAAATCAAACAACGACGACAAAGAAACAACAATAACCGCATAAAAAACCCCAGAATCCGCTTCGTTTAGCGACTCCTGGGGTTTTATTTATAATATTTTTCCAAGTAGTTTGCGTTAAAAAATTAGTTTGCAGTTGTTGTTACGTTAACGATTGCTACTAATAAATCAGCTAATTTTTCTAATTCTTCTACTGGAATACGTTCGTTTGTTGTATGAATAAATTCATAACCAACCGCTAAGTTGACTGTTGGAATGCCGTAGCCTGCGATAACGTTTGCATCACTACCGCCACCTGATTGTGCTAATTTTGGTTCGCGACCGATAGCACGAGCTGCTTGTTGTGCAATTTGTACAACAACATCTTGCTCTGTGAAGCGGAAACCAGGGTACATATTTTTCACTTCTACCTCAGCAGCGCCGCCCATTTCTTTAGCTGCCTCTTCAAAAGCAGCTTTCATTGATGCCGCTTGTGCTTCTACTTTGTCTTGATCCAATGAACGACATTCTGCTAATACCGTTGC
Source organism: Kurthia populi (assembly GCF_042686175.1). Classification (NCBI taxonomy): domain Bacteria; kingdom Bacillati; phylum Bacillota; class Bacilli; order Caryophanales; family Caryophanaceae; genus Kurthia; species Kurthia populi. The sequence goes on from NZ_JBHUOR010000143.1 coordinate 89,610, forward strand.
TTCGTCCGCCACGATATTTGTTGCTTTACCGCCTTCAAAGCGACCGATATTTGCTGTTGTATCGCTATCGATACGACCAAGTTTCATACGTGCAACGGCTTTAGCTGCAATTGTAATTGCTGAAATGCCTTTTTCTGGTTCAACACCAGCATGTGCTGTTTTACCTTTTAATGTGGCAAAGATTTTTGTTTGGTACGGTGCTGCGACAACAATTTCACCAATTTTGCCATCTGAATCAACTGCAAAGCCATATTTTGCATAGACTTTTTCATGGTCTAAGAATTTCGCGCCTTCAAGGCCTGACTCTTCACCAGCTGTAATGACATATTGAATGTCACCATGTGCGATTTTTTGTTCTTGAATGCGACGTGCAAGCTCGATTAATGCAGCAAGACCTGCTTTATCATCAGCACCTAAAATCGTTGTGCCATCTGAATAGATATAGCCGTCTTCTTTAATGATTGGTTTAATTCCAACGCCCGGAACAACAGTGTCCATATGGGCTGTGAAGTAAATCGCATCAATGCCCTCTGTATTGCCTTTTAATGTCGCGATAATATTACCTGATGCATGGCCGTTTTTCGTATCGGCATCATCTACATAAACATCAAATCCTAGCTCTTTTAAAATGTTTTGTAATACAGGTGAAATTTTTTCTTCATGATACGTTTCTGAATCAATTTGTACTAATTCTAAAAATTGTTCTACGATTCGACTATTCAATGGTAAGACTCCTTTATATTCAACCTAGCATGTCCTGTTAGGCTTGTAGCTATGCTACGTTTCCACGTATCACTATACCACAAAATCCCTATTTTCGTTACTTTTCGCGCCCCATTAAGCGGTTTTTGCTGAGCGCATTTTTAATAATGGCGGTGCATTTCATCATGCCACCATCTTGTTTACTTTTTTGACGTGTATAATCTTTTGCTAGCGCATGTAAAAATTGACGAACGCGTGGTGAGTCCTTGCCTTCTTCGATTTGATGTTCAAAGCAATAATCGTTAAAGAATAAGTTTAAATAGCGCTGATTATTCGCAAAAATGAGCGGCTCTTTTTCACCATATAAGCGCGCATTTTCCTCATTGATAAAATCAATAATGCCTAGGACCGTTGCCGTTGCTCCTTCGTAAAGGGATAAGTAATTACGCAGTCCCTCTTCAAGCGTACATTGTAGGTGATAGACGCGAATCGCCTGTAATGCACGTTCAATATCTACATTCGGGATATAAATATATTTCATGCCCATAATGTGAATATTTTGCTGTTCTTCAACTATCGATTGATTATGCATTAATAACTGATAAATTTGGTCAAATTGCTCATAGGATAATAGCGCATAGGCATCTAAAAAGCGCGCGACATCCCCTTGAATATCTTGACTAATTTCTTGCATTTCTTGCGCTAATAAGAAATTATTAAATGTTGTTAACTGTTGTTTTTCTACCGGTAATAGCGTCGGCATTAATAATTTCGTTTCACGAATAAAGCGCATACCCGATAGCTCGACATCGCCTTCATGGAAATAAAAAGCACGTGGTTGACGCGATTCTATTTCTTCTAATGTCATATGTACGTCTGTGATGTCTTCTTGAATGTGATTGTAAATATCAATGGCCACACGTGAGAAAATAAATGTCAGATTACTGCCTTCAAATGGACAGCTTTCATCTTGATAATGTTTATAATAAAAGAACACAATCGTTTGAAAAAAGTCATAGGCATTGCCTAGTGGGACTTTTGTAAACTGTGCAAAAAACTCAATGGCACGTGCATTAAGTGCTCGCTGCTCCTTCGTCTTACCATCTAGCAATTCATTGTAAAAATGAATCGTTTCGATGACATCGATATATGGCTTATCAACGCGAATATCAATATAGCGATGATCGAGCTCAATTGCGATAGCATGTCCTTCTCGTTCAAGCGTTACTTGAGGCTCTTCTTCTTGTAAACGTTTTTGTTTATTCCAAAAGCTCATCCATGCACCTCCTGTTGTCATTCCTTCATTCATCTTTTTCTATTATACAAAATAATACAGTGCCTGCCCTCGTTTAATTATATAAAATCATGACTTTTTTCTGTAGCGGGTACTAAGCCACCGCCTGTTGCCCATACGAGATGTTGTGCTGTCGGATAACGTGATGCTAGTAAAACAGCACCTTCAAAACCTGCTGCTGCGGACGGTTCCACATAAATGCGTTCAGTTGTCCATAGTAGCTGCTGTAGCTCGCGCAGTCGGGTATCTGACACTGTTAGCACCCCATCTAGTAGCGGCTCCATTAAACGGCCTACAAAGCGTGATGCACGTCCAACAGCTAAACCATCTGCAATCGTTTGATTTGTTAAGCCAATATCTTCTACACAAATAGCATCATGCTTGCCTGTAGCCATACCAAGCAACATACAGGGCGATTCGACCGGCTCGACCATAAAACATTTCACTGCTGCGCCAAATTGTGCCTTCAAACCATAAATAACGCCACCTGGCCCGCCACCGACACCACATGGAATATAGACGACAAGTGGTGTCGCTGTAGTTGGCTTTTGTGGCAATTGATTCGCGAGCCGACGTGCAGCAACAGCATAGCCTGCAAATAATTGCTGCGAGTTTTCGTCATCGATAAAATGACTATATGTGTCGTCCTCTGCTTGTTTGCGCCCTGTTTCAACTGCCACGCTATAATCACCTGCATGCTCGACGACTTGAACACCTTTTTCTCGCAGCATATCCTTCTTCCACTGCTTAGCATCATGTGACATATGTACAACAACTCGAAAACCTAGCTTCGCACTCATCATACCAATCGATAAGCCAAGATTACCTGTTGATCCGACAACAATCGTATGGTTTGATAGCTCATCAATGATTGCTTGCTCTGCAAAAAGCGTATACGAATCTTTTGTCGTAAGTAGTCCTGCTTGTAGCGCAATGGACTCGGCAAGTACCAATACTTCATGTATACCCCCGCGTGCCTTAATAGAACCACTTACTGGTAAAATATCATCACGTTTTACGAAAAGAGATGCCTTAAACTGGTGTCCGAGCTGCTCGAGCGACGCAAGTGGTGACTCAATGATGCCATTTGTCGCGCTTGTTTCCGGAAAGGCGAGCATAAAATACGGCGCAAAACGCTGTAATCTTCGCTCTGCCTCATCAATTAACGCCGCATCAAATAAAAATGTCGTTGGCTGCTGTTCCACTTGTGGATTGTCCCAAATGACTTGCTGCCGTTGCTGTAATTGTTCAATAATTGTCATAAAACTCCTCCTACTAGTTAGTATACGAAATTTTAATACGCATGTCCTTTTTTACCATATAGACTAGCGAGCTAAATGTTTTATTAGTTAAATAAAAAAACATCGAACCTACTAAGAGGCTCGATGTTTTACGGCGATTCGACTTATAGTGGAATATTGCCGTGTTTTTTCGCTGGACGATCTTCTTTTTTGTTGCGTAACATTTCAAGTGATTGCATTAACTTAATACGTGTATCACGTGGATCAATCACGTCATCTACTAAGCCGTAGCTCGCTGCAACGTAAGGATTTGCGAATTTTTCTTTGTATTCTTCGATTTTTTGAGCGCGCAATGCTTCTGGGTCCGCTGATTTCGCGATTTCACTCGCATGGATAATGTTTGCGGCACCTGCTGCACCCATAACAGCGATTTCAGCGTTTGGCCAAGCGAATACCATATCTGCACCGATTGCTTTTGAGTTAAGTGCCACATATGCACCACCGTAAGCTTTACGCAGAATAACAGTAATTTTTGGTACAGTTGCTTCTGAATATGCATAAAGGATTTTCGCACCGTGACGAATAATACCGCCATGCTCTTGTTTAACGCCTGGGAAGAAACCAGATACGTCTTCAAATGTGATGATTGGCACATTGTAGGCGTCACAAGTACGTACAAAGCGTGCTAATTTATCAGATGAATCGATATCTAGACCACCTGCTAGTACTTTTGGTTGGTTACATACAAGACCTACTGATTCACCATCGATGCGTGCAAAGCCGACTACGATGTTTTTCGCGAAGTCTTTTTGTACTTCCATAAATGTACCTGGGTCAGCTACTTGTTCAACCACTTTACGTACATCATATGCCTTTGTTTGATCCGTTGGTACGATATCTAAAAGCTCTGGACGTTCGTGGTCTTTTTCATTAAATTCAACACGTGGTGCTTTCTCTGTGTTGTTTTGTGGTAAGTAGCTTAATAATTGCTTGATTTGGTCGATTGCTTCTTGTTCGCCAGGAGCTCGGAAGTGAGCATTACCGCTTACTGCATTATGTACTTTCGAACCGCCAAGACCTTCAGCAGAAATTTTTTCACCCGTTACGGTTTCAATAACTTTTGGACCTGTGATAAACATTTGAGATGTTTTATCAACCATTAAGATAAAGTCTGTGATGGCTGGAGAGTACACTGCACCACCAGCACATGGTCCCATAATTACGGAAATCTGAGGAATCACACCTGAGAAGATTGAGTTGCGGTAGAATACTTTACCGTAACCATCAAGTGATAATACGCCTTCTTGAATACGTGCGCCGCCTGAATCGTTAATGCCGATGAATGGTGCGCCATTTTTCGCTGCTAAATCCATTACATTCGCAATTTTGTTGGCGTGCATTTCACCAAGAGCGCCACCAAATACTGTGAAGTCTTGAGAGAATAAATAAACTGGACGGCCGTTGACTTTACCATAACCTGTTACAACACCATCGCCAGGGCCCTCTAAGCCTTGCATACCGAAGTCTACTGTACGGTGTTGTACGAATGGATTGATTTCTACGAAAGTACCTTCGTCTAGTAATAAATCAATACGTTCGCGAGCTGTTAATTTACCTTTAGCATGTTGTTTTTCAATGCGGGCGTCACCGCCACCCATTTCGATTGTGCGTTTTTTATCATATAATTCATTAATTTTATCATACATATCCATAGTTTCTGATTGCTCCTTTTCTTAGCCTCGATCTACTAATTCATAAAGAACACCGAAAGATGATTTCGGGTGAATAAACACTACTTTTGCGCCGCCAGCACCAATTTTAGGTTGTTCTGAAAGGAGGCGTGCACCTTCTGCTTTCATACGTTCCATTTCTTGTTCAATGCCTTTGACTTTTAATGCAATATGGTGAATTCCTTCGCCACGTTTTTCTAGATAGCCGTGAATCGCAGATGACTCAGAAAGCGGTTCCAATAACTCGATATGCGTATTGCCGCCATCAAGAAAAGCAACTTTCACTTGTTCTGATTCTACTTCTTCGACTTTCTCCAAGTTCATGCCTAACACATCAGTGTAATATGCAATACGCTCGTCAATATTTCGAACGGCGATGCCAATGTGATCTACATTCTCCACGAGTCCCCAACTCCTTTTTGTTGTATAACACAAGTGTAACGAATTTCTTTAAAATCCTCTACTGAACCCCTTCATTTGAAAATTGATAGAAAATTTTAAATCATACAAATGTATATCCTTATGTTAGCTTAATTCTAAAAAAAATCTAGTTTTATCGTAAAAAAGAGCATTTTTTGTTTTTTATGCACTATTTTAGAGCCATGTTTTTGCAACATAGCAACCACATGTGCAAATTTTCAGTTTTTTTAATCTGTACTATAACTATTTTCAATCGTTTCTCAAAAGATTTTTTATTTACATTATTTATTATTATTTTCAACTACTTCTTTTCAACAATTAAACTTTGCGAATAAAATAAAGATTTGGTACACTATGGTCAACAGAGTGAAGGAGTCGACGTTATGAGCAATAAGAAATTCCAAAAAGCGGTTATCATTTTAATGGCTGTCATTATGGTCGTATCTACCGTTGCATTCGGTTTAACGATGTTACTGTAATCATTCAAACCCCGCTACTACAAAACACTGGGCCAATACTACAAAACACTGGGCCAATACTACAAAACACTGGGCCAATACTACAAAACACTGGGCCAATAACATCCTATCCCCAGCAAAAAAACATGAGCATAACAAAAGAAGGAACCGCCAACGCGCGGTTCCTTCTTTTTTGTGTGAGCTGATAATCAAACGATTCACCCTTAATTAAAAACAGGTTTGCCCTTTTTAATTTTTAAGCCTTTAAAGTTTTGCTTGATTGATAAATATTGATCCATTTCCTCAAGGAATTGATACAGTGAGGCCATCGCCACAAACTCTTCATGCGTTTGTGGCAGTGGTAGCTCCTGAAATTCTTTCTTCACTTGAGATAACTTTTCACGATATTTTACAGCCGTATTCCCTGAGTGCACATTATTCGATAAATCATCCATAAATTCGGCAATCACATGTGCTTGTGTCACAATTGTTGGCAGATTGGTGATTTTCGGCAAAATACGCTCAATAATTTCAAGCTGCTGCTCTCGAATATCAAAATAGCGATAAAACAAGTTTTCTTTACGTGTGATGTGATTTTCAACATCTTGGTAGGCAAGGGATTTCCCTTTATTGACTGCCTCTGTAGCAAGCAATAACTCACGCCCATTCCAATTCGTATCCCCTTCACGTAAATATTTAGCAATTTCACTAAAAATCGCACTATAATTTTTTTCAATTTCGATGCGATACGTATTTAATTCGCGCTCAATATCCGGCATTTGCATATTCACAAGGAAGCCAACCCCAAACCCAACAAGCATAATGAGTAATTCATTTTCAAGCAGTGCCAGTGTAAAATGCTGTTCATTAAAAATATGCAATAAAATAACGGATGATGACACAAAACCGGGCGTTACTTTTAGCATTACCAAAATAGGTAATAGAAATAGCACGAGAAGTCCTAAAATCAATGCGTGATAGCCTAGAAACGTAAAGAACACATAACTCATCGCGAGCACGAGGAATGAGGCAACAATGCGCGTATAAATCGCATGAATTGATTTACGTTTCGTTGTTTGAATACTTAAGATTGTTAAAATACCTGCGCTCGTATAGTATTCTAAATTTAAAAAAGCAGCGAGCCAAATGGCAAGTGCGACGCCAACTGCTGTTTTGACAGTCCGAAATCCTATTTTAAACTTTCTCATAATCTACCCCTCCTGCCTTCAAAATGGCTTAAAACGCACAAAAACCGCGCCTATGCACGGTTTCTGAATTTCGCTCATAATTACATTTCTTCGCAATAATCTTCGAAGTAGCCTTGTAAGTTTGTCACAACATTTACAGGGTCGTGACCTTCGATTTCATGACGAGGAATTTCAGCAACGGCTTGACCATCTTTCATTAAGACAAATGATGGAGATGATGGGATATGGTCCTCACCAAATAACATACGTGCCATTGCTGTTGCTTCTTTATCTTGACCCGCGAAAACTGTCACAAAGTGATCAGGACGTTTTGGGTAGTTTTGTGAATAAACAGCTGCTGGACGTGCGATACCGCCTGCGCAACCACATACTGAGTTCACCATAAATAATGTTGTTCCCGGTTGTTTTGCTGCTTCGTCCACTTCTTCTGCTGTGCGTAATTCTGTATAACCATTCTCCGTTAACTCTGAACGGCATTGATTAATCATTGATTGATATAATAAATCGTATTCCATTGCCATATTAATTAGCCCCTTTCACTATCTTCATCTTACTATAACAGCCTCTGCACTCGATTTCAAAGGTTCCTACTTGGAATGAGTGTGGTTCTTATTATTTTTATCGTAAAATACCATTGCGACAATAAATAGCGTCATGACAATGAACACAAGTGCCGCATAATGTGGCTGATAACCGTATACCGGATAGCTTACGAAGAGCCCGAGTAATGAGACGACAGCAATCACGGTTAAAATTTTGGCGACATCATGAAATTGCATATGTTTTTTTGTTGTCATCCTTCAAAACTCCTTTAAATTTCTATAAGTGCCTTTATTTTAACATGCTCAAATTCACTTGAAAATGAATGTTTTTTAATTTTTTAAATATTACGAGAATTATTCGAAAATTAAAGGCTTCTACGTTATAATGAACATAAGGTGCATGCACCGATGATTTTGGAATAGAAAGGATGAATTTTATGCAAACACGTATTGAAACGATTGCCGACGAAGTGCTTCGCGGCTTAAACGTTTATGAAGGAAGAATCGCTGATATTTCAGAGCAGTGGCAAGAGCTTGCGGATGTATTAGACGATTATGAAGTAAACACGGATGTACTCTATGGTGTTTGCATTTCATTTACCGAAGATGGCATCGATTATTTAGCAGCTGTCAAAGAGGAAAATATGCCAAAAGAGGTAAAATCAATTGCGGTGCCGATTCCAAGTGGACGCTATCTTGTAGGTACCATTCATCAGCTCAACGAAATTGAGCCGACATTCCAGGCACTCCATAGCCATCAAGACTATACGCATCGCCCAGGTATTAGTTTTGAAAAATACATCGGCAAGAACTTAGACCATATTGAAATTTGGGTCCCCGTTGAATAACGGCCCTAGATAAGGAACAGGCATACTATATGCCTGTTTTTTTACGGTATAAAAGCCGCAATAGAACCTAGTAGGCATGAAAACGTCCTCTAAAAAAAGGAGGGCTTCCGCGTGAAAAAAATAATGCCGATCATCGGCGTACTTTGTTTAGGTATTGCCTTATTTCTGTCTTCCTACGCCTCTGAAACGAGGCCAGATGCCATTCATATGAAACAAATTACGCTAGATAAAGATACGCTAAGTATAAAAGCAAATTATACCGACAACAGCGCGCATTTCAAGCGCTACACGTATCATATCGATGGTGATACGCTCTATATCGAAATACAATCGTCGCATTTCGTTGGTGCGGACACCATCGACTTTACACTGAAGGATAAAAAATTAAAAACCATCCACACCGTTTATTTAAAAGATAAGACAAACGAGAAAAAAATTTATGCCAAATAAAAAGAGCTTCTCACAACGTGTTGTAAGAAGCTCTTTTTCTATGGTTTAAACAGTGTCTCAATTCCTTGAGCAACGGTTAAATTCCCTTTTAAAATTTCTTGCTCTAAGCTAGCGACAGTATCCTTACGACCTGCTGTGGCATAAAAATCATCGACTAATTTGTCTAAAATCATTTGGCGGAACCAGTCGGTCGTTTGACTGTTGCGTCGCTCATTCCATACATGGTTTTCAAGCGCCGTTTCCTTAAAATCATCTAGCGTCTTAAACACCTTATCAAAACCAGTCTTTTCATAAGAAGAGGCCGTTAGTGTACGAGTCGTCCAGCCTGGTGTTGCTGGCTGAAGTAGATGCAAGATTTGTTTGTATTCCATTGCTGTTTTCTTAGCATTTCGAAGATTATCACCGTCTGCTTTATGCACTAAAATGCCATCTGCAAGCTCCATAATCCCCTTTTTCATGCCTTGTAATTCATCACCTGCACCGGTTAATACAAGCAATAAGAAGAAATCGACCATATTACGTACAGCCGTCTCACTTTGTCCAACACCCACTGTTTCAATCAAGATAATATCATAGCCTGCTGCCTCACAAAGGAGCATCGTCTCACGTGTTTTGCGGTGCACACCACCGAGCGTACCAGCGGACGGACTTGGACGAATAAACGCATTTTTTTCACGCGATAATTCCTCCATACGTGTCTTATCTCCTAAAATACTGCCGCCTGTGACACTTGATGACGGGTCAATAGCAAGCACCGCTACTTTGTGACCTTCATCACAAAGCATTTTACCAAACGTTTCAATGAACGTACTCTTGCCGGCTCCAGGTACACCGGTAATGCCGATGCGGATACTATTTCCTGTATACGGCAATAAACGTTTTAAGAGCTCTTGACCGAGCACCTTATCGTCTGTATTTGAGCTTTCGAGTAACGTAATGGCTTTCGCTAAACGAATCCGATCGCCTGCACGGATATCCGCTACCGCAGCATCGAAATCAATTTCTTTTTTCTTTCGTCGAACGAATTTACGACGTGTTGTCGCCTGCATGCCATCATGACTAGCTGCAACCCCTGGCTGGACAAATAACGCCGACTTTTTATCGTTCATTATTCAGCCTCGTACCCTAATTGTTCGTAGATTAGCTCAATAATTTTTTGAGAAGCGATTGGCAATACAGTACCAGGGCCGAAGATTGCTTTTGCACCGCTTTCGTATAAGAAATCATAATCTTGTGCTGGCACAACACCACCAACGATGACAATAATATCTTCGCGGCCTAATTTTTTCAGCTCCGCGATTAATTCTGGTACAAGTGTTTTATGACCCGCTGCAAGTGACGATACACCGACAACATGTACGTCATTTTCAACAGCCATAACTGCTGTTTCTTCTGGCGTCATAAATAATGGTGAAATATCGACGTCAAAGCCAAAGTCTGCGTAAGCTGTCGCAACAACTTTCGCACCACGGTCATGTCCATCTTGACCCATTTTCGCCACAAGAATACGTGGACGACGACCTTCTGCTTCTAAGAATTCATCCGTCATTTGTTTTACTTCTGTAATGGCATCTTGGTCTGAATAATTCGTAGCGTACACCCCACTAATTGAGCGAATAACTGCTTTATGACGACCTGATACGTTTTCAATGGCATCAGAGATTTCACCAAGTGTTGCACGCGCACGCGCAGCATCTACAGCAACCGCTAATAAGTTTTCTTCACCTGTTTCCGCAGCTTTTGTTAGACGCGCTAAATGTTTTTGTACTTCTGCATCGTCGCGGTCTTCTTTCATTTTGTTAATACGGTCAATTTGCGATTGACGTACTAATGTATTATCGATATCTAGGATTTCGATTGGCTCTTCTTCTGTTAAACGGTATTTATTTACACCGATAATTGTTTCTGCATTCGAGTCAATTTTCGCTTGGCGTTTTGCTGCCGCTTCTTCGACTTTCATTTTCGGAAGACCTGTTTCGATTGCTTTGGCCATACCGCCTAAGCCTTCAACTTCTTCGATTAATTCCCACGCAGATTGTGTCAACTCATCTGTTAATTTCTCAACATAATAAGAACCGCCCCATGGGTCAATCGTTTTTGTCATGCCTGTTTCGTTTTGTAAGAATAATTGTGTATTACGTGCGATACGCGCAGAGAAATCTGTTGGCAGTGCAATCGCTTCATCTAACGCGTTCGTGTGAAGTGATTGTGTATGCCCCATTGTTGCCGCATTCGCTTCGATTAATGTACGTGTCACATTATTGAATGGGTCTTGTTCTGTTAGCGACCAACCAGACGTTTGTGAGTGCGTACGTAGGGATTGCGTTTTTGCGTTTTCTGGCTCGAACTGGCTCATTAACTGTGCCCAAATACGACGTGCAGCACGCATTTTCGCGATTTCCATGTAGTAGTTCATGCCGATTGCCCAGAAGAATGATAAACGTGGTGCGAATTTATCGATATCAATACCCGCTTCTAAGCCCGTACGTGCGTATTCAAGACCATCTGCTAATGTGTAGCCTAGCTCGATATCATTTGTTGCGCCCGCTTCTTGGATATGGTAACCAGAAATTGAAATCGAGTTGAATTTTGGCATGAATTTTGATGTATATTCAAAAATATCCGCAATAATTTTCATCGACATTGCTGGTGGATAAATATATGTGTTACGTACCATATACTCTTTTAAAATATCATTTTGAATCGTACCTGATAATTTATCTGGTGAAACACCTTGCTCTTCTGCTGTCACGATGTAGAAGGCAAGTACCGGTAATACCGCGCCGTTCATTGTCATCGATACAGACATTTGGTCAAGTGGAATCCCTGCAAAAAGAATTTTTGTATCTTCAACCGAGTCAATTGCTACGCCGGCTTTACCAACATCACCTGTTACACGAGGGTGATCTGAGTCATAGCCACGGTGCGTTGCAAGGTCAAACGCTACAGATAACCCTTTTTGACCCATCGCTAAGTTACGACGATAAAAGGCATTTGATTCTTCAGCAGTTGAGAAACCTGCATATTGACGAATTGTCCAAGGACGACCTACATACATTGTTGGGTAAGGGCCACGCGTATTGGGTGTCACGCCTGCTACATCATTTAAATGTTTTAAACCTTCTGTATCTTCTTTTGTATAGACATGCTTCACTTCGATGTCTTCGTTCGTCATAAACGTGTCATCTTTTTTCGTATACGCTTCTTTTGTTAATACTTCTTCAATATCAATTGCTCCAAAATTCACGCTCATCGTTGTACCTCCTTAAGGCTTGTTTGAATGCCTTCAAGTTTTTCGTAAATGTTCATGCCCGCATATAAGGCACCATCAATACCATCGATATCAAATTTACCGGCAACATCAAGTAATGTGCCCGGTTGTTTTGAAGCGATGATTTGTGGTAATACGGCTTCAACATCCTCATCAACAGCTGAGAACACAACAACTTGTGCATCCGTTGTTGCTAAGTAGTTTTTCGCTGCTTCTACATCGGTAAATGGCTCTGTTACGTCTGCCGTTACACCTGCTGTAGCGAAAATACCTGTTACGAAATCAGTACGTGGTTTGATTTTTTTCAGTTCACCATAAGCAAGTACGGCTACTTTTACTGGATTTTCTTTAAAATCAACGCGTAATTTTTCAAATGGTTGTGCTAAACGATTAACGTCAACAAAGCTTTCTGCTGGTACTTCTTCTGTCGCATCCGCGAAGTTATTTGTACCAACTAATACTGCTTTACGTGTTTCTACATCCGCAAGACGTTTATCCCATACCACTTTTACATCTGCAGCGATTTTTGCTTGTGCTGCTGTATAGCCGCCTGCTGCTTGGATTTCTAAGAAGTATGCCCATGCATTTTTCACAAGGTCATGTGTTAATGATTCAACGAAGTATGAGCCACCTGCTGGATCTAATACTTTTGTGACATGTGACTCTTCTTTAATCACAAGTGCTGCGTTACGTGCGATACGTACCGATTGATTTGTTGGACCTGTTAATACATTATGTGGGTGTACGGTTACTACGTCTGCGCCACCGATTACTGCTGAGAAGGCTTCATTGCCTGCACGCAGTAAATTGACATACACATCTAATTTAGAGAATGAGCGTAGTGATGTTTCCGTCACGATTTGAACTGGTTTTGGTGACGTTACACCATATGCTTGTGCAAAGGCTTTCCATAGTACACGGAATGCACGAATTTTTGCGATTTCCATAAAGAATTGTGGGTCGATTGCAAATGATGCAAAGAATTTGTCTTCGTTCGCTGCAAAGTCCTCACCTAATAATTCTGCTGCTTGCGCTAATGCAATTGCTAATTCCTGTGTCGCATTCGCACCTTCATAGTGTACCGTTTGTGTATGGGCATTTAATGTGCGTACATTTGCAAAATCAGTAAGCTCTACTGGTTCTGCTGACACGATAAATCCAGTTACCGTTTTATCCGTCACAAAGTTGAAAACATTTACTACTTCTTTATTATCAACGTAAAGAACAACTTGCTTATGTGTATCGATTAAGGCTGCCAATTGTTTTAACGCTGCCTCATCCCACTCAAAGCTCACTTTCCCTACTGTTACATATTGTGCTCCACGCGCAAAGGCATCATTTGTTTGTGCAACGAATTCTTCAATTGAAGAGCCAAAAGCTTGTTGTGCTACCCCAAAGTCACCATCAGCTTTTAATGCACGTACAGTTGATACTTGCTCCTCTAATTTGCCATCAAGCGCCTCTAGTAAACGTTCCTCTGTGTATAGAGGTTCTAGAGTGATCCCCTCGATAGTTTTTGTTAAAAGCGATTCAAAAGGTTTTCCTTTTAATTGCTTTACAGCAGCCTCCTGCCATTGGTCGTAAGAAGGCTTTTCAAATGTTACTTCTTTTAAGTTTGTCATACGGTCGCGTAGACGCTTCCCCCCTTCAATGATTCTAGCCTTATTTTACACAAAGATTCTGACTGTTAAAAGTATAAAAATGGATAATATCGCGCTTCTTACCTATTTTCGCGTCTATCATTTTCACATAAACTCATGAAAAAACTTATTTTTTTAGAACATTTAGCGCTTTTCCTAGCGAAAAAATATGTATCCGCTTGCATTTAAAATTTTCTGAAAAAACATTCTCTGTGCTATAGCACTATCACAAAAAGACCTATTAAATGGAAAAAACAGCGTATCTGTACTATGATACGCTGTTTTTATAAACGACTGCCGGATAATCCGTAATCCAGCCGATGACTGTTTGATGTGGGTTTTTTAAATAGTTTTCTTGTCCTGTTATATTATAAAAACGTACTTTTTTGCCCGCTTGTTGTGCCGCATTTAAATACTTCGCCTTGTAATAGCGCTTTTTGTTCGCATGAATAACATCGATATGCGCTGCCGCTTGAAGCGATGTCCAGTCGAATGCTTTTTTCGGAATAAATGCGGTTTCAAGTGATGGATTAATACGCTTCACATCACGTAAAACGTCCTCATGAAACGATGAAATATGGACATGCTGTAAGCGACCACATTTTTTCACAAGTGATTCAAGCGCCGCAAATTGACCGATAAACGATTCTTTTAATTCGATATTTACCGGGATTTGCTGTGGGATGAGCCATGCTAGCAACTCATCAAACGTTAATAGCGTCGTACCTTTTTTTAAAAAGCGCTTCCCCACTGTTAATTTACGAATTTGATTGTATGGAACTTCATTTAACTGATAATTCTTGCCAGTTAACCGCTTCAAATTTAAATCATGCGTCACAATTGCCACATAATCCTTTGTTAATTGCACATCAAACTCTAGGCCATCTGCTTGCTCTTCTAGTGCTTGTTGAAACGCCGCCATCGAGTTTTCAGGTGCTTTTGTAATAACCCCACGATGCGCGTAAATTGGTAATTTAGACATTCAATTTCCCGCCTTCAATTTTAAACGAACCACATGTCGTTTTTTTCAGCATACTTGAAAACTTACCAATTTGTAAAACGGTTCCTGGGTATGCTTCTTTTGTTACGGAGATTTCCTCTTGTCCAACCATGCGTACACTTAATAACACCGTTTGAATTTGTTCATCCAATTGAATAATTCGTTTTTTTAATGTAGCTGCTGTTTGTTTTGAATTTTCAAATGCAAAACGCTGCTCCTGTGTCATTTTGTCGTAAAATGATTCTAGCTGCGCCACCTGAATTTCGCGCTTTTTATACTCTTCTTTTAGCTTCTCCGATTCATCTGCAAATGCACGTGCCTCTGCCATACGTTCTGTGCGATCTGGCACAACAATTGATAAATTCGTACGCCGTTCATGTGGATTCCCTGCATACGCCACTTTAATCGACTGCGTGACCGACGTTTCACCGCCAATAATTTTACCACGATGCTCATCTAAGTACACATTTTGCGCCACTAAATTAGAACCCATCGCATAATTGCTAATATAAATATCTTCCCTTGCTTCTAACAACACATCATTGGCATGCTTGGCATAAATATTCTTACCTGCGCGCACAACCATCGTATGATTGCCAAAAATCCCACCACGTATATTGACATCTCCCGCAATCGATTCAATAAGTTCCGCACCTGTCACACCGGTATTGCCCTCAATTGAAATATCACCAAGGGCACGTACACGATATCCCGGTGTTACCGTACCTTTAATTAAAATCGAGCCTTTAAAATCTAAATTGCCCGTCTCAATGCCCACATCACCTTGAATGGTCAAATGCTGTAATAGTTTTACGGTGCCATCTGAAATATCTAATACGCCGTTATGACGCGCACGTAATACAATACGGTCCTCTTCTTCACTTTCATAGACCGAATTTGGATCATAGCGTAGCGACGCATCCTTACCTGCTAATGCCGTAACAATTTCACCGTATACATTAATACCGCTCTCGCCCTCGGTCGCTGGAATCTTTTCTCCGAGCCATTGGTTCTCTTCAATTTCGCAAATAAAATTCATATCAAAATAATCCGCACGTCCATCTTCACGAATCATCGGTTTTATAACTGGACTTTCAAAGTAATTAAGTACAGCGTCCGCACCACGCTCTGGCTCAATTCCTTTCCCTACAATGATGTTTTTTTCATTGATTACTTGTTCGGGTGTTACATGAATTATTTTGCAGCGTAATCCCATACTATCGGCAATCATTCTAATCTGTTTATTCAATTGCGCTTCATTTCGTACGAGTGCATCTTCCGTATCGTTTACTTGCAGTGAAACAGTCATCGAATCTTTTGAGATGCTTAGCACAAGCACCGGAAGCCAAATACCAATCTCATACGGCTCCGGCGCTGGCGTTTGCAATGCCTCTCGTAATGTTTGAAAACTTGTTAACTTTAAGCGTCGTTGTTGCTTCATAATGGTTTCAAAGTCTTTTAATTTAAAGCCTTCTTTATGCACACGAATAAAAATTTTATCCAAGCTCTCATAGACTTCAAAAAACACATTTTCGACTAATACCATGATGCGGCCTCCTTCACAGTCAAAAATCTTTATGTATATTTTCATTGTATCAAATTCATTTTATAGAACACATAGCCTATTGTTAAAATAGTATTATACACCTATTAATTACATTCACTTTATTTTTTCTTTATTTAATAGTACTAAATACTTATTTAATATTATAAAGAAGTTTTAAAAACTGATAGAAGAAAATATTCCTCATACGAAGCGCTATTAAGACCTGTTTCATTAATAAGTCATAAAAAAACTCCTTTTTATCAGCTTTATTAAAAAACTAATAAAAAGAAGTTCATTATTTAGCATGGATACTCGTTGAAAACAAATGTACCATTAAATAGTTTAATTCATCATTTCCATGCGTAATTTGTCCGCAACCATCGCGATAAATTCTGAATTTGTTGGCTTTTGCTTCATATGATGTGAAGAATAACCAAATAGGTCTGCAATCGCTTCATAATTTCCGCGATTCCAAGCTACCTCAATCGCATGTCGAATTGCACGTTCAACACGCGATGATGTCGTATCGAATTTTTTCGCAATGTCTGGATATAATATTTTTGTGACAGAGCTCAATAAATCGACGTTTAAATACACCATTTGAATGGCTTCACGTAAATAGCCATAGCCTTTAATATGTGGCGGAATACCAATTTCCTTAATTAAATCCGTCACCTGCATATCTAAGCGTTGTTGGTCCACTACTTCTGGTTGCAATCCTTGTAAAATGCCTGTATTTACAAGTGGCGTTTGTTGGTTTTCTAGTTGCTTACTTGTCCCTTGCCCGCATTGCAGTACTTTTGCTTCTAAACGTTGCATCTCGAAAGGTTTTAACATGAAATACGCAGCGCCTAACTCCACTGCTTGCTTCATCACATCTTCTTGACCAAACGCTGTTAACATAATCACCTTAATTGACTGATACGCCACTTGTTTGTGAATTTCTTCCAGCACTGCTAATCCATCTAAATGCGGCATGATAACATCTAAAATTAATACATCTGGAATGCTTTCTTTTAGCATTTCTAGGCACTGCTTACCATTTGATACGGTATTAATAACCTCAATTTGAGGATTTTCCGATAAATGACTTGCTAGTGCGCGTACTAATTCTTTATTATCATCAGCAATCGCGACTTTTATTTTTTCCATCACGTAATCCCCCTATGCCACAGCAATCTCTTACAGTTCTACTCTTTATCCTATCTATTGTAACAAAAAAAGCACATTCTGAAAATACGAATTGTTAGATGGCCTTTTTATTCAAAGAAGATTGGTACTTTCCATTCAAAATATAGAAAAATTATGTAAAAAAGAGTAAAAAAAACAAAAAAAGAGGCTGGGTCATATGTATAAAAACAACCGTTCATATGAGCATAAGAAAAACCGGAATCGCGCTGTAGCGCGGTTCCGGTTTTTCGTTGCGAACGCTCAAAAAGGAAAATGACGTGTTTTGTCCCAGCATCTTTTTTTATAATCGAAATTCTTTTTTACGCTCATTGGCGATTTCGACAAGCTCTTTGGCATGTAAAAATGTTTTTTCTGTAATTTCAGGACCTGACATCATACGACTTAGCTCATCAATACGTTCGTTGCCTTCGATTTCTCGTAGCGACGTATACGTACGCTGCTGATCTTCATCTTTTTGAATATGATAATGATGATCTGCCATCGCCGCAACTTGCGGTAAATGAGAAATACATAGTACTTGTGAATGAATCGAGACTGCGGCAATTTTGTCAGCGATTGCTTGCGCAACACGACCACTAACGCCTGTATCCACTTCATCAAAAATAATCGATGTAATCCCCATTGTCGATGAGAAAATCGTTTTGAGCGCTAGCATAACACGCGATAACTCACCGCCCGATGCAATTTTCGTTAATGGTTTCGGTGGCTCCCCGACATTCGTTGAGATATAGAACACAACTTCATCTGCACCATTACGATCAAATTGACCATCTGGTAGATGATCGAAATGTACGACAAACTGTGCTTTCTCCATATATAACTCACGTAGTTGGGTCATAATGGCTTCTGCAAGTGCAGTCGCCGCTTTTTGACGAATGCTCGTTAATTTATGCGCAAGCTTCAGCAATTTGTCATTTAGCTTCTGTAATTCCGCCTCTTGCTTTTGCATATTTTCATCATGATTTAATAAAGTATGCAGCTCCGCATCGATTTTATCGCGGTACGTTAAAATCTCTTGCAACGATGTGCCATATTTTCGTTTCATCGATTGAATGAGTTGTAGACGCTGTTCTACTTCATTTAAACGCTCTGGGTCAAACTCTAAATCATCGAGCAAGCTTTTCACACCAAACCCCGCTTCTTGTAGCATATAAAACGCATTGGCGACATTCTCAGCATGCTCTTTAAAGTTTTCATCCACCGAAACGATGTGCTCAAGCTCAGACATTGCACGACCGATAAAATCTAGTCCATTTCCTTCACCAAGGATTGATTCGTGGGCAGCATTTGCACCTTCAAAAATTTTATTGAAATTCATTAAGCGTAAGCGCTCTTCACTTAATTCTTCCTCTTCTGTTACTCGGAACTGACAAGCATCAATTTCTTCTAGTTGGAATTGATATAAATCAATGCGCTGTGCGATTTGCTGTTCGCTTACCGCAAACGCAGCGATTTCTCGCTTTAACGCTCGATACGCATCATACGCCGTCGTATAACGTTCTTTATCCGCTGTCAATTGGTCTCCCGCAAATTGGTCTAGCAAATGGATATGTTCCTTATCATTCATAAGCTCCTGTGATTCATGTTGGCCATGAATATCGATAAGATACGACCCAATTTCACGCATTTGTGTGAGCGTCATCAGCTTGCCGTTGACACGACATACACTTTTGCCACTCTGATTTAAATCTCTACGTAAAATAATTGTTCCTTCTTCTACTTCTACACCAAGCGCTTCACATGCTGCATAAACAGGATGCTCATCTGGCACGGTGTATAAACCTTCTAACTCTGCTTTTTTGGCTCCATGACGAATAAACTCCTGCGAACCTCTGCCACCAGCTAATAATTGAACGGCATCGATAATAATGGATTTACCAGCGCCTGTTTCACCCGTTAGCACAGTTAATCCATTTTGAAAATCGACTGTTAACGACTCAATAATAGCAAAATTGCGTATCGATAATTCTTTTAACAATTCCGACTCACCTCTATTACAGCATTTCGATTAAACGACTTTTTAATACGTCGCGGTCACTTTCCTCGCGGCATAAAATCAAAATCGTATCGTCGCCACAAATTGTACCTAAGATTTCATTCCAATCTAAATGATCCAATAATGAACCTATCGCATTGGCATTACCCGGCAATGTTTTCATCACTAAAAAATGACTCGCTCCATCGATTGATACAAATGAATCAGCTAGCGCACGATGTAATTTTTGTAGTGGATTAAAACGTTGATCTGCTGGCAAACTATATTTATAGCGTCCATCTTGCATGGGTACTTTAATTAAATGAAGCTCTTTAATATCACGAGAAATCGTTGCCTGTGTTACGTTAAAACCTGCTTGCTTTAATAAATCGACTAATTCGTCTTGTGTTTCAATGTCTTGATTCGCGATTAAATCACGAATGCGGATATGTCGTTGACTTTTATTCATTTTTCTTCACCTCTATGCATAAATATGCTTTCTAAAAATAACGGTATCACCAAAATCAGTAAATGACAAGAAAAAACACGGGCCTACTCAAAGGCGACCCGTGTTATTTTAATTGGCTATGCGCCTCTTGTACAATCGCTTTTAAGTCGATTTCTGGAACAGCTTCATCACCTGGTAAGGGATTGTGTAAGTGGAATAAAAATTCAATATTCCCTTCACCACCCGTAATTGGTGAAAATGATGCTTGCTTCAATACGAAACCGAGACCTTCTGAAAAGGTAGCGATTTTTTCTAACACTTCTTGATGTACTTTTGCATCGCGAACGACACCTTTTTTACCGACTTTTTCTTTACCCGCTTCAAATTGTGGTTTCACAAGTGCAATAACATCGCCACCCGGTACGAGTAGTTGTTTAAGGACTGGTAAAATTAATTCTAGCGAAATAAAGGACACGTCGATTGTTGCAAATTCTGGTAACCCTTCTGCTAAATCAGGTGCTGTGACGTAGCGGAAATTGGTTTTTTCCATTACTGTTACGCGCTCATCTGAACGTAGCTTCCAGGCTAATTGGTTCGAGCCAACATCGAGGGCGTAACAATGACGTGCACCATTTTGTAATGCACAATCTGTAAAGCCACCCGTTGATGAACCGATATCAAGCATTAGTTTCCCATCAACTGATACGTCAAAGTTTTTTAATGCTTTTTCTAATTTCAAGCCGCCGCGACTAACATATGGAATTTGTTGCCCTTTAATGCGTAGTTCCACATCACGTGAAAGTTTTTCACCTGGTTTGTCGACACGTACATCGTTCGCAAAAACAATGCCTGCCATAATCGTACGTTTTGCGCGTTCTCGTGTTTCACATAAACCGCTTTGTACAAGCAATACGTCCGCGCGCTCTTTTGATACTTTATCTGTCATTATGCTTTTAAACCCGCTTGCTGTTTAGTTTTTTCGACTAAAGTTGTTAGATCAGCTACAACTTGTTCCTTCGTCATATGAATGTCACGTAGCAATAAATCAACGCTACCATGCTCAATAAACTCATCTGGAATACCCATACGTTTTAGCTGTGCTGTATTGTAGCCATGGTCATTAGCAAATTCTAATACCGCACTACCAAAGCCGCCTTCAAGCATTGATTCCTCAATTGTTAAGATTGCTTTGCCTTCTTTAAATAGACGGTGAAGCATCTCTTCATCTAACGGTTTAATAAAGCGGGCATTAACAATTTCTGTGTCGATACCTTGTGCTTCAAGCTCTTCTGCTGCTTGTTCTGCCATTGGAATAGTTGTACCAAATGTTAGAATGGCTGCATCTGCGCCTTCACGCAATGTTTCCCACGTGCCGATTTCAATGGTTTCAAGCGTTGAATCCATTCGTACACCACGACCATTACCACGTGGGTAACGCATCGCAATCGGGCCATCATCATAGCTTAACGCCGTTTTGACCATATGTTGCCCTTCATTTTCATCTTTTGGCATCATGATCGTAATATTTGGCATTGAACGTAAGAATGGAATATCAAACACACCTTGGTGCGTTTCGCCATCTGCGCCAACCAAGCCTGCTCGGTCAATCCCAACAAAGACATTTAAGTTTTGTCGGCATACATCATGGAGCATTTGGTCGTACGCACGTTGTAAAAATGTTGAATAAATCGATAAGAACGGTTTACAGCCATCTGCTGCCATACCTGCCGCCATCGTTGTCGCATGTTGCTCAGCAATCCCTACGTCAAAGAAACGCTCTGGGAATTCTTCCGCGAAGCCCATTAATTTTGAACCTACAGGCATTGCCGGTGTAATCGTTACAACTCGATCATCTTCGCGCGCTATACGTGTTACCGTATCCGCTACTAATTTTGACCAACCAGGAGCTGTTGTTTTCGATTTAGGGAATTCACCCGTTTCCATTTTATATGGACCCGTACCATGCCATGTACCGACTGTATCGGTTTCAGCAGGTGTATAGCCTTTCCCTTTTTTCGTAATAACATGAATCAATACAGGACCTTCTGTTTGCTTCGCATTGTTTAATGTTTGCTCTAGCGTATCGAAGTCATGGCCATCAATGGGACCTAAGTACGTAAAGCCCATTTCTTCAAAGAACATGCCTGACATTACTAAATATTTCAAGCTATCTTTCACGCGTTCTGCAGCTCCTGCTAATTTCCCACCAACTGCCGGGATTTTTTTCAGGAAGCCTTCCACGTCGTCTTTTGCTTTATTATACGGTGGTGCTGTACGGAGACGTCCTAAGATATTATGCATTGCCCCAACATTTGGTGCAATCGACATTTCATTATCATTTAAAATGACAATCATATTCGTTTTTTCATGACCGATATGGTTCAGTGCTTCCATCGCCATACCGCCTGTTAATGCGCCATCGCCAATGATTGGAATGACATAATTCTTTTTACCTTGTACATCACGTGCAGCAGCCATACCCATCGCTGCTGATAGAGATGTTGAGCTATGACCTGTTTCCCAGACATCATGCTCTGATTCGATGCGTTTTGGGAATCCACATAAACCTTTGTACTGACGTAGCGTATCAAACTGCGATGCGCGACCTGTTAAAATTTTATGCACATATGCTTGGTGTCCTACATCAAATAATAGCTTATCTTCTGGGCTATTAAATGTGCGATGTAGGGCAAGCGTTAATTCGACAACTCCTAAATTCGGGCCAATATGACCACCTGTAATCGAACATTTTTCGATTAAGAATTTGCGGATATCCGCACTTAAGCTTTCTAGTTGCTTATTGTTGAGTTGTTTCAAAAAGGATGGACTAGATATTGTTGTTAAATCCATCGCCATCACACACCTTTATCATTGATTTTCTGTCAGCTTTTTTTAAAATAGAGCGTATCCAATACCCTCCTTTACCCGTCACACATCGTGACTATGCAAAATTAGGCCGAATCCGTTCAAATGATATATATAACTTAACAGTCAGTTGCTATCTATTATACCAATCATTGATGTTTCAATAAACTTAAAAGAATTTAAAATTACTTATTTCGCTTCACAATATATGTGGCTAGCTCTTCAAGAAGTGTGCTATCACTCGGTAATTTCCCAAGTGCTGTAAGAGCTCCCTTATAATGAATATCTAACTTCTCTTTTGCACCGTCTAATGTTAGAAGTGCAGGGTACGTACTTTTATCGCTCGCAACATCTTTTCCAGCTGTTTTACCAAGCTCTTCTGTCGTACCTTCGATATCTAAAATATCATCTTTGATTTGGAAGGCTAAGCCAATATGATATGCATAATCGCGTAAAATGGCACGTTCCTCATCTGAAGCACCCGCTAATACGGCACCTGATTCAATGCTAAAGCGTAAAATAGCGCCCGTTTTATTTACATGCACATTGACAAGTTCATCTAATGTTAATTGACGTGTTTCACCGTCGATATCAAGCACTTGGCCACCAACCATACCTTCTGCACCTGCTGCGACACTTAATAATTCAATTAATGTCACTTTTTGCTCCGCTGTAAGGTCCGTCATACGCGCAATGATACCAAATGGTAATGTATTTAGCGCATCGCCTGCAAGGGTTGCATACGCTTCGCCATATACTTTATGATTCGTTAATTTACCACGACGATAATCGTCATTGTCCATGCTTGGTAGATCATCATGAATTAATGAATACGTATGAATCATTTCGACTGCTGAACCAACCACATACCCATTTGCATGATTTTTACCAAAATGATCGAGTACAGCGAGTACGAATAGGGGACGTACACGTTTTCCTCCTGCTTTTAA
Source organism: Kurthia populi (assembly GCF_042686175.1). Lineage (NCBI taxonomy): Bacteria > Bacillati > Bacillota > Bacilli > Caryophanales > Caryophanaceae > Kurthia > Kurthia populi. The sequence continues at coordinate 113,389 of NZ_JBHUOR010000143.1, forward strand.
TGAATAACTCATTGCTTCTTTTAAAATCGCAGGTGCTTGGATTTTTTCTACTAAATCGAGCATCACTTCTTCAATTTTCGGCATTTCTAGCGCCATAAATTCTTTTAAATTCGTCATGTTATTTCTCTCCATCCGTTGCAAAAGGTTGTTGTGAACCATCTTCATTAACAACTGCCACAAGTTGTTGCTCAGCTTGTTGTAATTGTTCGTGACAATTTTTTGATAATATCATGCCTTGTTGATATAGTGCAATCGCATCCTCTAATGAGGCATCGCCTTGCTCTAACTTGCGCACGATTTCTTCTAATTCTGTCATTGATTGCTCAAATGTTTTCTTTTTCGAAGCCACGTTAATCCTCCTTTTGTGCGGTGTTTATTACCGTTGTCTTAATCTGGCCATCTGCTACATCAATCGTTAGCTGGTCTCCCGGCGCGACACGTTGTGTAGACATAACAACCTCATGTTGTTCATTATATACGATACTATAGCCACGCTCCATAATAGAAAGTGGATTTAACGCACTCATCGTCCGTAAAACATGCTCAAATTGACGCTGTTTCCGGTTCACCTGTTGCATCGTTGCCTGCTGTAGACGATGCTCTAAATTCGTTAAGCGTTGTCCTTCATACTGGAGCTGTTGCGTCGGTATATAGCGCGCTAACTTTGCTGTTAAGCGCTCAAGACGCTGTTGTTCACGCGTCATTTGGCGTTCGTAGTTAAGGCTTAGTTGGTCCTCTAAATGTGCTAAACGCTCGTCAAATGGTCGGTAAAGACGCTCTGGATACATCATTGGATATGACTCTGTTACCTTTTTAAGACGCATCGTTGCTGTTTCGAGTTGCACGCGCATCCGCTGTACAAAGCGTGTTTCAAGTGAGCGAATATGCTGTGCTAAATCCATGATGTCTGGCACCGCCATCTTCGCTGCACCCGTTGGCGTCGGCGCACGTAAATCTGCCGCAAAATCGGCAATCGTCGTATCGGTTTCATGGCCTACCCCACTAATGATTGGAATGCGGCTTTCAAAAATCGCTCGCGCGACGATTTCTTCATTGAAAGCCCATAAATCCTCAATCGAGCCACCCCCACGCCCGACAATGAGCGTATCAATTTCTGCCACCGTATTAGCTTGGCGAATCGACTGCACAATACTTGCCGCTGCGCGCTTCCCTTGTACGAGTGTCGGGAAAATATAGACATTTGCTAATGGATAATGGCGCTTTAACGTCGTGCAAATATCTTGAATGGCTGCACCAGTTGTCGCTGTAATAACTCCTATCGCTTGTGGGTATTTTTTAATTGGCTGCTTAAAGCGCTCGTCAAATAGCCCCTCTTTATGCAGCTGTTCTTTTAATTGTTCAAATGCTAAATAAAGGCTACCTACACCATCTGGCTCCATTTTCGTCGCATAAAACTGATAGTTGCCACCGCGCTCATACACATTAATGTCGCCTTCTATCAGCACATTCATGCCATTTTCAACGTGAAATTTTAGCTGACCTGCATGGCGTGCATACATGATGCCTTTAATTTGTGCTTTGTCATCTTTTAATGTGAAATATAAATGCCCTGACGAATGTAGCTTCACATTCGACAATTCCCCTTTGACATAGACCTTTCTCAAGTACGGATCCGCTTCAAATTTGCGTTTTATGTACTTTGTGAGTGCTTCGACAGTTAAATATGCCTCGGTCATGCTCTCACGCTCCTTTTATCATAAAAAAAGAGGATGTCCTAAGCGACACTCTCCTATGCGCTCTACATGCATTGGAAAGATTGGCACCATCGGGACATCCCCTCTGTGTTAGTATTCATTTTAACGTAATGAAAGAATTTTGTCTTATGAAAGCTTTTGCTTCGCAGATTGTACCGTATTGACTAATAACATTGTAATCGTCATTGGGCCAACGCCACCAGGAACCGGTGTAATCGCTGAAACCGTATCGAATACGTCATCAAAATCAACATCACCACAAAGTTTACCGTTCTCATCTAAATCCATACCGACGTCGATGACAACAGCGCCTTCTTTCACATGCTCTTTTTTAATCATTTTAGCGCGGCCTGTCGCCACAACTAAGATATCTGCTTGTTTTGTAATAGCAGCCAAATCGGGTGTTTTTGAATGAGCATATGTAACCGTTGCATCACTTTGCAATAATAATTGGCCCATCGGAACACCAACAATATGGCTTCGTCCCACAACAACGGCATGTTTCCCACGAATGGTCACATTACTATGTTGTAATAATTTCATAACCCCGTGAGGCGTACATGGTAAAAATGTTTCTTGTCCAAGAATCATCTTACCAACGCTGATTGGGTGAAAACCGTCGACATCTTTCTCCGGTGAAATCGCCGCAATAACAGCATCCTCGTTGATGTGTTTTGGAAGTGGTAACTGTACTAAAATACCATCAATGGCGTCTTTTTGATTCAATTCTTCAATATGTTTTAATAAGTCTTCTTCTGTTGTATCAGCTGGTAATTTAATTAGTTCTGAGTAAATCCCTAACTGCTCGCAAGATTTTTGTTTATTTGAAACATATTTTTGTGAAGCTTGATCATCGCCCACTAAAATAACTGCTAAACCTGGAGTAATACCTTTGTCTTTTAATGCATTGACTTCTAGCTTGATTGACTCACGAATCGTGTTGCCAATTTCTTTACCGTTAATTAGCTTACTTGACATGTTGTTAAAACACTCCCAAATTCATTTTGTATATAGAACGCAACTTTTGCTGCGGAACTACCACTATGACTTGTTAAGCTTGATATTTCGAAAGAACGCCGTTGACGAATTTACTTGTTTTATCATCACCAAATGTTTTAGATAATTCAATTGCTTCGTTCATGACTACGCTTTGTGGTGTTTCTGGTGTGTATAATAACTCATAAACAGCTAAACGTAGAATCGTACGGTCAATTTTGCCAAGACGGCCAAGTGACCATTTTTCTAATTTTTCTGTTAGTGAAGCATCAATTGCTTCTTGGTTTTCTACAGTACCGCGTACCACACTTTCAAAGAAAGCATCTGTTTCTTGTTCTTCTAACACATAGGCCATTGCTTCTTCAATTGTTAATTCAGTACCTTCTAGTTGGAATAAAGATTGTACTGCTTTTTCACGCGCTTCACGTCGCTTCATCATATCGTTTCGTTCTCCTTTATACTACTACAATCCGCTCAAAATTCCGTTGGTTTTGCGTAACTTAGCAGACCATTGCGAAATTCACGGAATTGTACAGTGTTTCATTAGTTTACATATAGCATATAGTTTATCACAAATTGTCGAATCTGTGCAGTTCGATTGCGATTTTCATAAAATCACACAAAAAAGGTGAATGCGAGTGCATTCACCTTTTTGCCGGGCACAAGTTATTCAGCTTTTTGTTGATCTTGCTCGAATTGAATACCAGTAATATGAACATTAACTTCTTTCGTTGTTAATGCTGTCATGTTTTCAATTGCTTCACGGATTTGTTTTTGAACCTTCGCAGCAACTTTGGCTACTTGAGAACCATATTGTACGACGCAATAAACATCGACAACAAGCCCCTCAGCCGTCCATTCTGTTTTGATTCCTTTACCGTGGACTTTTTTACCGAATTTTTCAGCTACGCCTGACGCAAAGTTTCCTCGTGTTCCGAAGATGCCTTCCACTTCTGTAGTTGCAATTCCTGCAATGACTTCAATGACTTCTGGTGCAACTTCAATGCTACCTAATTCTTCTTTACCTTCTGGTGTTGTTTGAGGTAATGATTTCACAACTTGTTCAGCCATTTGTTATGCCCCTTCCTATTCTTATGAATTAAGAACGTCGTTTTCTTCAAGGAATTTCGTGTTGAATTTACCTGATTTGAATACTTCGTTCTCCATTAATTTCTCATGGAAAGGAATTGTTGTTTTGATACCAGGACCCTCTACAACAAACTCGCCTAATGCACGGTGCATTTTAGCGATTGCTTTTTCACGCGTATCCGCATGTACGATTAGTTTTGCAACCATTGAATCGTAATATGGAGGGATTGTGTAACCAGCATACATCGCTGAGTCGATACGTACACCGATACCACCTGGTGTCATGTATGTGTCAACTTTACCAGCTGAAGGCATGAAGTTTTTGTATGGGTTTTCAGCGTTAATACGGCATTCAATCGCCCAACCATTCACTTTCACATCTTCTTGTTTATACACTAATTCTTCACCAGATGCAATTCTTAGTTGCCATTCAACTAAGTCGATACCAGTGATTAATTCAGTTACTGGGTGTTCTACTTGGATACGAGTATTCATTTCCATGAAGTAGAATTTGTCTTCATTATAGTCATAAATGAATTCACATGTACCAGCACCGCGGTAGCCACATGCTAACGCTGCTTTAACTGCTGCGTCACCCATTTCAGCACGACGCTCTTCAGATAATGCTGGAGATGGTGCTTCTTCTACAAGTTTTTGCATACGACGTTGTACTGTACAATCACGTTCACCTAAGTGAATTGTGTTGCCGTAGTTATCTGCTAATACTTGGATTTCACAGTGACGGAAGTATTCGATGAATTTTTCTAGGTATACCCCTGGATTACCGAAAGCGGCTGCTGCCTCTTTTTGTGTAATCTCAATACCTTTTACTAAATCCTCTTCAGTACGCGCTACACGGATACCTTTACCGCCGCCGCCTGCTGTTGCTTTAATAATCACTGGGTAACCAATTTTCGCTGCCCATTCTTTCCCTGTTTCGATATCAGGAACGATACCAGTACCAGGAACAAGTGGTACATTAGCTTCTGCCATTGTATCACGCGCAACGTCTTTAATACCCATTACTTTGATAGAATCAGATTTTGGACCGATGAATGTAATTCCTGCTTCTTCACATGCAATAGCGAAGTCTACGTTTTCTGCAAGGAAACCATAACCAGGGTGGATACCATCAGCACCCACTTTTTCTGCTACAGTGATTAGGCGATCAATACGTAAATAACTATCAGATGATAATTTAGAACCGATGCAATATGCTTCATCAGCTAATTGTACGTGTAATGCGTCTTTATCAGCTTCAGAATAAACTGCAACTGATTCGATCCCTAATTCTTTACAAGCTCGGACAATACGTACCGCGATTTCGCCACGGTTGGCAATTAATACTTTTTTCATCGACGTTCTCCCCCTTACGCTTCTTTAACTAGGAATAGAGGTTGACCGTATTCAACTAACTCGCCATCTTTGACAAGAATTTCTACGATTTCGCCTGTTACTTCAGCTTCGATTTCGTTGAATAATTTCATTGCTTCAACGATACATACGACTGTTTCTTCGCCTACTTTGTCGCCTACTTTAACGAATACGTCGGCATCTGGAGATGGAGATTGGTAGAAAGTACCAACCATTGGCGATACGATTTTATGTAAGTTCGCATCTGCTGCAACTTCCGCTTTTGGCGCTGGTGCTGCCTCTGCTTTTGGTGCCGCTGGAGCTGCTTCTGTTTTTGGAGCTGGTGCCGCTGCTGGTGCTGCAACTGGAGCTACTGCTTGTGCAACTGCTTTAGGTGCTTCTGCAACCACTACTTGGCCAGCATTCTTTTTAAGTTTTAATTTAGTACCCTCTTCGTTTAATGAAAACTCATCGATTGATGATGAATCGATTAATTTGATGATTTCACGAATCTCTTGAATTTTTAACATAACATTACTCCCCTAACGTCTGTGTATTATAATACAAAATCTATTGTACCTTCTTTTTCGGAAAATTGTAACACTTTCACTTAATTTAGATAAAACCATTAATAAATCAGAAAATTAACGCATTAAATAACTTTAAACATAACATGACATTTTTTTACAATTAAATTCCTGCATATTCATCATTAATGTAAGCGATATCACGAATGTGTAACCATTGCACTAATAAGCTGTTGCAGTACAGTTTTTTAATTACCTACCTATTATACTTAATTTATATTATCAGGTACTAATTTTAATTTAAAAGAAAACCTCTCATCTAAAAATGAGAGGTTCAGCTTATTCATTACGCACGAGATACGTAAGAACCATCAGCAGTGTTGATCACTAATTTATCGCCTTCGTTAACGAAGAATGGTACGTTAACAATTAAACCTGTTTCAAGTGTTGCTGGTTTAGAACCACCAGTAGCTGTATCCCCTTTAATACCAGGTTCAGTTTCAGAAACTGTTAATTCTACAGTGTTTGGAAGATCGATACCTAGAATTTCACCTTCAAAGCTCATGATGTGAACTTCCATGTTTTCAAGCAAGAATTTTAATTCATATGCTAATTGTTCTTCTGTGATTTCGATTTGTTCGTACGATTCCATATCCATAAAGGCATGTTGGTCACCTGATGCATATAGATATTGCATTTTACGGTTGTCAATTTGTGCTTTTTCTACTTTTTCACCAGCACGGAATGTTTTTTCAGTTACGTTACCGTTACGTAGGTTACGTAATTTAGAACGTACGAATGCGGCACCTTTACCTGGTTTTACGTGTTGGAAATCGATAACGCGGAATAAATCGCTATCAATTTTAATTGTTAAGCCTGTTTTAAAGTCATTTACTGAGATCATTACTAATCTTCCTCCAATATATCTTATAAGATAATTAAATCTTTTTTCGCATGAGTTAGCACTTCATGTCCTGTTTCAGTGATTAAGATGTCATCCTCAATGCGGACGCCACCAACCTCAGGAATGTAAATGCCCGGTTCGCAAGTGACACACATGCCTGCTTCAAGCGTATAGCTTGAGCGATGTGATAACGCTGGCGCTTCGTGCACTTCACGACCAATCCCATGACCTGTTGAGTGACCAAATGCTTCCCCATAGCCATGCTTCGTAATATAATCGCGTGCAACCGCATCCGCTTCGATACCAGTCATTCCTGGTTTCAATGCTTCTACTCCGCGAATTTGCGCTTGCAACACAATCTCATAAATCTCTTTCAATTGTGCAGAAGGCTCGCCAACTGCGATTGTACGTGTTGTATCTGAAATATAACCATTATATAGGGCACCAAAGTCTAAAGTGACAATGTCACCTGTTGCTATTATTTTATCAGTTGCTGTGCCATGTGGCAATGCTGAGCGCCAACCAGAAGCGACAATTGTATCAAAAGAAGAACTTTTAGCGCCTAATTTGCGCATATGGTGCTCCATTTCATTTGATACTTGCAGCTCGGTCATCCCTGGCTCAATATAGCTAATAATATGTTCGAACGTTTTATCCACGATGCGACAAGCGGCCTTTATAATAGTAATCTCTTCAGGCGTCTTAATCAAGCGTAATTTTTCAATTAAACCACTAACCCCAACAATTTGCGCGTCAATGTACTTGTCGAAAAGTTGGAATGTCGCATACGTCACATATTCTTTTTCAAAACCAACATGATGAATACCTTGCTCTTTTACTTCACGAACGACTTCCTCTAGTAGCGTCGATTGACGTTCTACAAGACGGAATCCAGTCGTTTCATGTTTTACTTGCTCTGTGTAACGTGAATCTGTAAAGAAAATCGCTTCTTTTTCTGTTACTAAAATATAACTATCATCGCCGGTGAACCCCGATAAGTACGATACATTAATCGGGTTTGTAATTAGCATCGCATCGATTTGTTGCGCATCAAATTGTGCGCGTAGTTGTTGTAATTTCATGTGTAAAATCTCCTTTTAATTTGATTGTAAAAACATGCGTAAGGCTGCTTGGTAGCCAAAGGTGCCAAGCCCTGTAATTTGACCGATGCAAACAGGCGCTAAATAGGAGTGATGACGGAATGCCTCGCGTTTATGTACATTTGAAATATGCACCTCAACAACCGGTACTTCGACACCTGCGATACAATCTCTCAGCGCCACACTCGTATGCGTATAAGCACCCGGATTAAAAATAATACCTGCGATGTCGCCATCCTCTGCCTCATAAATCCAATCGATTAATTGGCCTTCATGATTCGACTGCTTTACGTCAATCTCTGCATCAAACGCTGCAGCAAGCGTTTGTAAATCTTTTGTAACATCCGCTAGTGTTTCATGACCGTAAATTTCAGGTTCACGCTTCCCTAGACGATGCAGATTTGGTCCGTTTAAACATAAGTATTTCACGTGCGACACTTCCTTTTTTTCAGTTTATTCTTACATTTTAGCATATTATTTCGAATCTTGAATCATTTTCCGATGCTTTCCCTAGAGAAATAGAGACTTTTTTAGTACAATGGAAGAAGTTTTAACCCTACATAAGAGAGCGGTGTTTTTATGAGTAAATCCAAACCACTAATTTACGGTGGTCAAGCGCTTATTGAAGGCGTCATGATGGGTGGCGGTAAGCATACCGTATCGGCCATCCGTCGTAATGATGGCTCGGTCGAATACTACTATGCTGAGCGTAAGCAACATCCAACCTTACAGAAGCTTAAAAAAATCCCCTTCGTGCGTGGTATCGTAGCGATTATCGAATCTGCTGCAAACGGCTCAAAGCATCTACAGTTTGCCAGTGATCGATATGACGTGGCGCCCGGTGAGGAAGAGGCGTTAATTAAGCAAGAAAAAGAACAAACAAGCAAAATTCAAATGTGGCTTGGTGTTGCGGCAATCGGTGTGCTATCTTTCCTATTTGGTAAATTTGTTTTCACACTCGTGCCAGTATTTATCGCCCAAGCTTTTCATAGCGTACTCCCTGGTCACACTGCACAAGTATTACTTGAAAGCTTCTTTAAACTAATTTTATTACTAAGCTATATTTACTTAGTATCGCTCACGCCGCTTATTAAACGAACCTTCCAGTATCATGGCTCTGAGCATAAAGTCATTAATTGTTTTGAAAACAATTTGCCATTAACCGTTGAAAACGTTCAAAAACAATCTCGCCTACATTATCGCTGCGGCTCAAGCTTTATTTTATTTACGGTATTTGTCGGCATGATAATTTACTTCTTCGTACCAACCGACCCATTTTGGTTACGTATCGTCAATCGTATTTTATTAATTCCGGTTGTGCTCGGCGTATCATTTGAAGTGTTACAAGCAACCAATGCTTGCCGCAACATTCCTGTGCTACGTCTGCTCGGTTATCCCGGCCTATGGCTACAACTGCTTACAACGAAGGAACCGTCTGATGACCAAGTCGAAATCGCCATTGCGTCATTTGAAAAATTACGCGAAGTCGAAAAGAACCCTGCACTTATCAACACAATCCAGCATGATTAATTCAAAATGCACTTGTTTTTCAATAAAAAGAAGGAATCGCCGACGCGATTCCTTCTTTTTATGTCGTTTTCAATTAGTTCGTGCCACGCATTTTACGAATTCCTAACGTTAAAAGATACCCGATAGCAAACGCAATAACATAATAAATAATATACGTATAGGTTTGTAATTGCAGCATGAAAATCATGATAAAAAAGGCTAATACCGAAATGATTAATGGATGCAACCACGGATAACCTCTTAGTGCACAAACAAAACCTTGATATAAAAAGACAACTGGATATAACAGATACAAGCCAAATAAGATAAACTGTCCATTATCCTCTACCGTATCACCAAAGCCGCCAAGCAGTGCAATTGCAGACACAGCGAGCATCGTGAAGGCAGGTAAAAAGAAACAAGCTAATTTATTACCATTCATAGAACACTTCTCCTCCAACAAAAATCATACCACGAATAGGACATGAATTTATAATGTTTCCCACACTTTTTGAAAATCTTTATAGTGTGCTAATGAGGCATCTGAAGCCGCACAAGTTCCTCGAAACATAATCGTTTTCATGCCAACCTCTTTCGCTGGAATCAAATCAAGCGCTCGGTCTCCAATCGCCGCATCAAGCGTATATTTAGCATGTAAATATTCATAGGCCTCAGCATGTGGTTTACGCGGGAAACCTTGCTCTGGTGTCGTAATCTCCGCAAAATACTGCAATAAATTATGCTCTCTTAAAACCGCTTCAATAACCACCTTCTCTTTATGCGACATAATAACATTCACTTCTGCTTCTTTTAATACCTGTTCAACACCTTCAAATGGTTGAAAACGTTTCGGATCTAACGCTACATTTGTGCGACGATATAATGCTTCCTGCTCAGCACTTAAGCCTAAATACTGAAAGCCATGCGTAAACGAAACTTGTAGCTCCTTTAAAATCTCGTCACGCTCAAATGTTTCCTTTAAATGAGGAAAGACCTCTAGCATTGTTTCTACATAGAGGGGATACGTATCAAATAATGTCCCGTCAAAATCCCATAGTAATTTCATGCGCTCATCTCCTATAAAAAAAGCGACCACTCTTGGCCGCTTCCTATTATTTTTATTTTTTAAAGTTCCATTCATCGGCCTCATACTTCGTACGCGCTAAGTTCTCGACAAATGCCTGTTGCTCTGCGGTTAATGTATAGGGCTTTAATTCAATATCCAAAGCAGATTCAAAGCCTTCTTTAAAGGCAGGTATACATTCCTCTACCGTCACTGTACGTGCCGATAAATCATTAATTGATACGGCCTTATGCGGCAATTGCTCACGCATTTTTTGCTTCGCTTCTTCATCCTTAAAATTAAACACAGAAATTAATTTTTCCTGATCCAAATCAATAAGAATCGCACCATGTTGTAAAATAACGCCCTCTTGACGTGTCTGTGCACTACCAGCAACTTTACGTCCCTCTACAACAAGTTCATACCAAGACGGCGCATCAAAGCAAACAGCGGATTTAGGCTTTTGAAGTGCCTGTTTTTCCTCTGCTGTTTCAGGCACTGAAAAATAAGCATCAAAACCTAAATTTTGAAAGCCCTTTAACAAGCCGCCACTTAGCACACGATACGCTTCTGTTACGGTCTTTGGCATATCCGGATACGTTTCTGATACGATAATACTATACGTTAGTTCTTGATCATGAAGTACAGCACGACCACCCGTCGGACGACGTACAAAGCCTAAGCCTAATTTATGTAATTGTTCGAAATTAATATCGCGATGGGCACGTTGAAAATAACCGATTGATACAGTTGCCGGATTCCATTCATAAAATCGAATAATTGGCGGTAACTCCCCTTGACCATGCCAATGTAGTAACGCTTCATCAAGCGCCATATTGTAACTTGCACTACATGCTCCTGAATTGATAAAATACCACGGTGTTGTCATTTCCATTCCTCCCAAATTTATCAACTGCGTTCATTTTATCAAACTCAGTGGACGAACACCAACCATTCTTTTATAATGTACTATGTAGAAAGGGGTCATTACATTGCCTTGGTATTGGATTTTATTAATCGTTATTGTCGTTGTTGTTGCATCTGCACTAATTACGTCAATGCGCTCAAAAAGAGCAGTAACTATGCTTTCTGAAGAAGACTTCAAAGCAAATTACCGCAAAGCACAACTAATTGACGTTCGTGAAAAAGGCGAGTTCGATTCTAGCCACATTTTAGGAGCTCGTAACTTACCTACGACACAATTACGTAATCGTTACAAAGAATTACGTCAAGATCTTCCTGTATACTTATACTGTGAAAACGGTGGTCGTAGCTCACGTACAGCACTATTCTTAAAGAAAAAAGGCTACACACAATTATATGCACTAGAAGGCGGTTTCAAAAACTGGTCTGGTCGCGTTAAATCAACAAAAAAATAATATATGAAAGAGGCTGGGACAAAACACGTCATTTTCCTCTTTTAGCGTTCGCAACGAAAAACCGGAACCGCGCTATAGCGCGGCTCCGGTTTTTCTTATGCTCATATGAACGGTTGTTTTTATACGTATGTCCCAACCGCTTTCTTTTGTTTGGCATCTATCATGATACTTTCACAAAAAACACCATCAAAAAATAACGAAAAGCTCAAGAAGCGTCTTTCAGATACGACATAATTAAAAATATGTGCCAATTAAAGACCATTGAATGACACATTTCAAGCATTTTAATAAAGATACTGCATAATCTGTCAACAAAAACAGTTATTTCACGACACAACGCAAAATAATGCTATTCTTTAATTCCAAAAAAAGTCAATTTCAACTTGAAATAACTTCTCTGACGGTACATTTTATTAAAAAAGAGCCTTTTTTACTGTATCAAAAAAGACTTCTTCTTCTTAAAAAAACAATTTTTATTCAAAAAAACGACAATTAGCTACACGCTAGCATTTTTCGAGATGCCATTGTGTGGAAATGCCCGCTTTTCATAACAAAACGGACAAAAAACACCCGTCAGAGCCTCCATAAAGGCTCTGTTTTTATACTACGTCAGACTATTTTTTTGTATTTATCGCCACAGCATTATTAATCATCTGCTGTTTTGTTAGAGTAAAGCAAATCATTGCTACACAACTATGTCTATTAACTTATCGATGACACTTATTAAAAAATATGTCGTATCCAAAACACGCTGTTTAGTGCAAATACAATTTGGTGACAAATGATTTGTTATGAATCATCATAGCAACAAGCGGTTATTGCCTCAACCTACTTTAGCCATAGTCATCTTTTTTCACAGACAGCTCTTCAATCATACGCTTTGCTACTCGCTCACCATTTTTAACCGCGGATGCTAATCCTGCTGTCGGATGCGTTTGTAGTCCTGTAAAATATAACCTTTTTAGTTGGCAATCTTTTAAAACAGGATTCAATAAATACTGCGCTGTTTTTTTTACTTGTCCACTTTGCCTATACTGATCAAACATCGTCATGAGCTCTCCTGGTGACCACACTTGTTTCGTTACTACATCATCCTCTAGCTTCAGACCAACTTCTTCTAATTTTTTATAAATGCGCTGTTTCATCGTTTCTACGAGCTGCTCATTTGCAGTGTATGGCATATTAGCGAAAATTAATAAGGCATCACCGCGCATAAAACGCTCCTGCTCACTAAAGGCTGGATTATATAAATAAACAGTCGGATCATCCGGTATTTCTCCTCGTTTTAACAACTCAAATTCACGTACACGATCCTTCGAATACACAATATGATGCTGATAAATTTGCTTATGCGTCCGGAGCGCAACGAGCATAACACAAGCAGCGATTCCAGTGGGTTTCATTGGATCTGGTAATAATGCCTCAGCATCTGATATTAATTGAGGCTGTGCTTTAAAATCCTCAGCACTCACTAATACCGCATCCGCTTCCAAGCTCAGTTCATCATTTAAGCACACACCCTCGACCTCATCAGCCTGCACATGAATTTTCGTCACTTCTTTACTAGTATAATAACGCACACCTTCTTCTTTTGCTATTTGCTGTAGCGCACGTACAAGACGCAAATTGCCACCTGCGACATAGTACACACCATTAATTAACTCGTCATATGCATGGATAATAAATAGCGCAGGCGCATCATCTGGTGCAATTCCATTGTAAGAAGCATAGCGTGTAAAAGAGGAAATGACCTCTTCGTTTGTAAAATAACGTCTCACAAAATGATCTAATGTCTCAAAAGGCTTTAACGTTAAATAGGCACTTCTTGCTGGGGGCATTAATAATTGTCTCCATGCAATAAGTGGCGGCAGTGCCATGATTTCCTCAAATGCTTGTTTCATTTTCATAATTTCCGCCAAAAACATATCGTAATTTCTAGCGCCTTCAGCATCTAATTTTTGCAATTGCTTGCGCATAAATGCACGATCACTTGATAAGAAAAAACTACTTGTTTGAGGGAAAATGTTTTGTGTATGATGACGAACTCGACGAATCTCTAGATAGTCTTTTATATTGCGTCCGGTTGATGTGATAAATGCCTCAATCACTTCTGGTGCTGTCACCATCGTTGGCCCAATTTCAAAATCATAGCCCTGTAGCTGAACCGTACGTAATTTACCGCCCATATGCTCTCTTTTTTCATAAATAGATACTTCTATTCCTTCACGTGCTAGCCGGATTGCTGCTGCAAGATTTCCTACACTCCCACCAATAACCGCCACTTTCATAACGCATCCCTCCTAATTACTTTCCGCATCCTCCTTCACTAACAACAATGTTGTCGTCGCAATGATTAAAATGGTCGCAATAATGCTCGTAAACCATAGTCCTGCTAAAGCGCAAATACTAATAATCAATGCCATCAAGCTATAAAATAACAATAATATTTTACGTGTACATTTCTTTGAATAAATAATCCCCATGCCGCGTTCAATTTGTAGTAACAGCAAATCAATGCCAAACGCTAACCCTAGCCAAACGAATGTTACAGGCCAAACATTCTCATATAATAAACCTGTCGTATTATTCATTAAAAATTGCTGTGAATCGTAGACGAGTGGAACGACTAATATATAAAATACAACCGCTACAAAGCTTGCAATAAGTGGTTGAATTGTACGAGAATTTGTAAACCCTAATGCATAGCTCACCGCAAATAGGAATAACCAAATGGATAATTTAGAAGTCACAGCCAGCATGCTCACTATCAGTGAATCACTGTGAAATGTTTGGATGAAAAAGGCTTCATGCAAAATCATTTGTGTCAGCTTTTCGGCAAGTAATACAATACTAATAATTAGTACGATGACCGTTATCCCTATTTTTAGGCGAAACATTTCAATGAAATAACAGCAAGCGATAATCCCCATGAATGTTAATAGCACAAAGGGAATTAGTAAATCGTGTCCTACTGTCGTTACATCAAAAAGAAGAAGCAAGAAATCTACCACATAACCTGCAAGGATGAGATAGTACACAATAGCTATTATTTTCAATTTCTCACCTTCTCCCTTTCAATTCTTTACCCTTTTTTCACTGAAATCCCCTGCCAGTTTGTACATTTTTGTGAATCGTTACCTTTTCCTTATATTTATCTTCATCTTGCAATAAAAAAGAGGCTGGGACATAAGTAGAAATTCCAGTCTTTAATAGAGAAGGTGATGTCGAATTTGACATCACCTTCTCTATTTTTATGCGCAAATTGGGAATTAC